>JAHIMW010000077.1 GCA_018896355.1 Pseudomonadota bacterium | reverse complement strand
TTCAGATTGGATGGATCCGCCAATGGCGTGAAATGAATCCCTCTTCAGCCTACCGTAATGCAAGGACAATCTGATTTCAAACAGTAATAATTGATGGGCATCTTCTTAATAATTATGATAAATATGCGCGTAATAATTACAGCAATACGGTTTCATCACGGGGGCCTTGGGGTTTGCAACACGGTGGACGCCTGATGAGCCTAAATGGGAAAATAGTTCTGCGCATGACCCGGGAGGATCGATGCCTCTAAACGAAGCCGATACGAGAGCCAAACTGATCGACCCGGCTATTCACAAATGCGGCTGGACCGAGGATCTCATTCGGCGGGAAGAGACCGCGGGCACGGTCGAGATCATCAACGGCAAGGCGCGGCGACGCTCGCGGGGTTCCCTTCCCCGGCCGAGCTTCGCTCCCGGTATGAACGGGGGATGGGCTTCACGCTCGAAGCCCCGGCAGCCCGACCGCTTTTGCAGCGATACGCCGGCGGCGAAGGCGCCCGGCGCTACTACCAGGACGCAGCGATCCGCGCCGTCATGGAGAAAATCGCCCGATGCGAGTCAACGAGGCAGCCCAAGCGCGCGCTCCTCTCCCTGGCCACGGGGGCCGGCAAGACCTTCATCGCTGTCAACCTGCTCAAGAGAATCTCGGCGCAAGCAGAACTGAACACCATCAACGCCCTGCCGGTCGCGCTGCTGCGCCGGGCGTTCGCAGGGGAATTATGAAGGGGGAAGGTAAAATGACGAAGAAAAAGCACATGGTGCGCGAGGAGACGGCCGAATATGAAAACGGTGCAATCGTGCTGTATCAAACTCCTGACGGCAGCATTAGTATTGATGTCCGGTTGGAAAAAGAAACGCTTTGGATGGATGCTCATCAAATGGCCCGGCTCTTTGGCAGAGACCGTTCCGTGATCGTGCGTCACATTCGCAATATATATGAGACCAACGAGCTGGACCAAACTTCAACTTGTGCAAAAAATGCACAGGTTGCCGCAGATGGAAAGTTGCGCTAGATGGATCTGTACAACCTCGATGTGATCATCGGGGTCGGCTACCTGGTAAATTCCAAGCGCGGCACGCAGTTCCGCATCTGGGCTACCGGGGTGCTGCGCGAACACCTGACGCGCGGGCTCACGATTAACCGCCAGCGACTGGAAGAAAACGCACGTGAGATCGAGGACGCTGTTTACGACCTCAAGGCCGTCAATCCCAACAAGAAGCCGAATGTGGACACCCGAACGCCGGAAGAGTTGATGAACATCATCGAGGCAAAGGGCAAAGAAGTTGCCGCTGCGCTGGCAAACCTCCGGGGATACAAGAACTTCGTATGATGGTGAAACAGACGCATCATCGGTATGCCGGCGTTCCCCCTGCCCCCTCACCATCCGGCCAACCGGGACTAAGGCACCCTGAGAAAAGAGGCGGCTGATCGGAAGGTAAAAAAAGGGCTACTCCCGGAGGCGGCGTTCGCCGAGGCGCATCGGGAGTAGCACGGCGAGGATGCAGAGGAGCAGGACGAGGGCGAAGGAGGCGATCAGCCATGCCCACTGCAGGCCGGAGAGGCTCCGCCCGTGGAAGTCGGCCATGAAGACGGCATAGACCGGTCCCGCCTCGAGAACGACCACCGCTGCGATGAACCCGGCCGCCAGGAGCATGAACAGCAACCCCCCGAAGCTGGTGACCGCCTGGGCCGGGTTTTCGGACTTGAAATCGGGATAGGCCGCGCCGAGACCCACCCCCAGCGCCACCACCCCCGGCGTCATCAGAAAGACCGTGACGACGGAGAGCGCCATCATGAACGGCGTGACCTGCAAGAGGATATTGGAACTCACGATCAGGATCTCCGCGAGGATCAGCAGCGGAAGACCATAGACCGCAAATTTCACCCAGAGGAAGGTTTTGAGCGAGATCGGCGCCGCCCGTACGATCCAGAAGGCGTCGCCCTCGAAACTGACCGCCGGATAGACGAAGCGGGCGGAGATCGCCGTCAGGACGAAGGCGGCCAGCCCCATGTTCAGGAAAGAAAAGATGTTCTGGAGGTAGATCGTCCGGATTTTCGATTGTCCCAGCGGCAGAACCGAAAAGTTGTAGAGGTAGATCGCAATCAGCGCCGCGATCAAAAAAAGCTGCGGCCACTGGGTCTGGTCCCGGAAGAAGGTCCGGAACTCCTTCACGGTGAACGCCCATACCGGTCCGGAGATCCTCTCGAAAAATGGATAGCGTTTTCCGCGCGGGCCGTTCTTGTGGGGAAAGAGCTTCTCCGCCGTGGTTTGCGCCTTTGTGTAGCCCTTGAAATAGAAGGCCCCCGCCGTCCAGGTTGCGACGAAGGCGAGCGCCGCCGCGCAGCTCCAGGCGAGGGAGAGATGAAAGAGGGCCTCGCCCTTGAGACCCGAAAGCGCCGCATTGAGGCTGTCGAAGGCCCAGGTCGTCGGAAGAAACGGTGAGCCGGGCGTCCCCATCTCCCGCAGGTAGAGAAGCAGCGTTGCAAAGGTCTCCGGATTGACCAGCCTCTCCGGCCGCATGAGACGGAAGGCCATGATCAGCGCCAGGATCAGGAGCAGGCCGAAGAAGACGAAGACCGTCCGGATCCGTCCCGCGGGAAGAAGGACGGCCGCGATGACGACCGCGAGCGCGCTCATCGCGGAGGCGATCAGACAGAGCGGGATGATCGCCATCCCCGCCGTCATGTAGAAAAAAGGCCCCGCCTTGTAGATGATCCCATAGGAGAGAAAGACGGGCAGACTGAAGAGGATCACCATCCACGAGCTGTCGATCGTGCTTTCCAGCCACCGCGCCAGAAAGATCTTCCCTCCCGAGACCGGCAGCGAATGGACCAGTAGCAGATCCCGGCTGAGGTAGAGCTTCGAGAGAGAGGCGATGATGGCGCTAAAGACGAGGAGAGAAAAAAAAGTCAACAGAACCATCGAGAGGAGCTTCCGGGCGAGGACGTCGCCGAACTCCTCGATTCCCTGAAAATAGGTCAGAACCCGGTAGAAAAGCAGGAATGCGCCGATCCAGAAGGATACACCGATTGCGGCAAAGAGAAGATAGCGGATCCGGCGGTTGCCGGCGCTTTGGGAGTCGCCGGCGTTCTTGAAGGAGAGGAATCGGGGCCGAAGCAGCGCGATGATTTCATTCATTACGGCGCCTCCTTCCCGGTCAGCCTAAGGAATACCTCCTCCAGATCGCCCTCCTGGAGAAGGGCCGTTCCCCGCAGGTCGCCGGTGGTTCCCAGCGCCACCAGCCGCCCGCGATGGATGACCCCGATCCGGTCGCAGAGGTCTTCGGCGATCTCCAGCGTATGGGTGGACATGAAGATCGTTGTTCCGCTTGCGGCCAGCTCCCGGAGGAGGTCCTTGACCATCCGGATCCCGGCCGGATCGAGGCCCACCATTGGCTCATCGACGATGATCACCCTGGGCTCGTGCAGCAGCGCCGAGGCGATTATCAACCTCTGTTTCATCCCGTGGGAGTAGGCCTCGATCAGGTGATCGGCCCAGTCGTAGAGGGAAAACTGGAGCAGGAGCCTCTCGGCCTTTGGACGGAAGAGGCCGTCTCCGCAGCCGTAAAGGTCGGCGACAAACCGCATGAACTCCATGCCGGTCAGTTTTTCGTAGAGGAAGGTACGGTCGGGAATGAAACCGATGATCCGCTTGGCCGCCTCCGGATCCGTGGCCATCGGGATCCCGTCGATCCGGACCGTCCCCTCCGTCGGCCCCAGGACGCCCGCCATCATCCGGATCGTCGTCGTCTTTCCCGCGCCGTTGGGTCCGATGAAACCGAAGATCTCTCCCTTCGCCACGCGGAGGGTCAGGTGGTCCACCGCCAGGGTGCTCCCGTACTGTTTGGTCAGATCCGTCAATTCTATCATCGTTCCATCTCCAGGATCTCCAGCTTCAAGCGGCCGATCAGCCCCACCAGATCAAGCTGACGGTCGGCTTCGCCGCGGACGAAACGGATGTGGGTCACATCCGCCGGCATCTGTCCAAAGACGGAGTCGGCCGTCATCCAGCCGCCACGGTCCCGGAGGTAGAGCACATTCCATGCGTGATAAAAGAAACGGCCGCGCAGATAGACGACCCCGGCCTCCACCTCGGCCGGGATTCCGGCGGCTCGTGCAAAGGCCGCCAGCAGGACGGCGTGCTCGTTGCAATCTCCGACACGGTTTTCCAGCGTCTCCAGCGCGTTCGGGACCGACAGGACCGGTCGCTTCTCAAGGTTCTTGTAAACCCAGGCCACAAGTTTGTCGGCCTTCACGCCGTCCGGATCGCCCGGACCGACGATTTCGGCCAATTTTTTACGGATCTTCGGGTGATCCGACTGGATAAAGGGGGTGGGATCGAGAAGCGCAGAGAGACCCCCGATGGCGCCGCCCGACCGGGCGGTGTGAGCGGCCGGCGATTCACGCCGGATCGTCAGTACGCCGTTTAGATAGATCTGACGGCCGCCGTCGAGAAATGGAAAACCCTCCGACACATCCTTCCCGCCTTTATGCGCATCGGCGCCCTGGAGAGGTTTCGCAAATGAACCCTCCGGAAGCCCCTCCAGCCGGATCTTCAGGACTTTCAGGGCCGCGGCGCCCTCAATGGGTTTCGACGAAGGGATGGAGGCGATCTCCGTCAGATCCGCGCTGACCGCGCCTTCAAGCCCCTCCAGCGCCTCCCCGTGCGTGACCCGCTCCAGCGCAATCCCCAGGATACCCTCCTCCCGGAGCACCGATCCGTCCGGGTCAACCCAGGCGATCTGCTTCATCCCCATAAAATCGACGGAAAGTTTTCGGGCCCGCCGGCTTTTTCCCATGATCGTCAGCTCTTCTTCGCCGAGAAGGGTAATTCGGACCGGCCTCTGCCCCATGGAGGCGGGGTCGAAAACCGGGAATGTCCTCCCCTCCCCCGGCTGGAGTCCCCCTGCCCCGGCGGACTCGAGAATGCCGCCGCCCAGATAGGGCGGCTCCGCCAGGTCGATCACACTGATCTTTTCCTCGGCCGGTCCGCCGATGCGAACGGTTAGCTTCTTCCCCTCCACCTCTCCCCGGGCCGTGAACTTGAAAAGGTTAGACCCGAGATCGAATTGAAAGCTGGCGAGCGTCCGGTCGGGCTTCAGCTCCGCCGCCGTTCGGACAGTCAAGGGCTGTACAACCCCCATCGTATTGATCCGCATGAAGATATTCTCGGAGAAGCGAAACCCGTCTTCTGTCCGGGAGTAGTTGCGCTGCGCATAGCCGATCTTCCGGCCGGCCTGGGTGATATTCATCCAGAACTCGCCGACGGGGATAACGCCCGGCTGACGGGAAAGGGTCTCCGCCGCTCCGGCTAATGGCTTGGGCACGCCGACAAGGCGGACGGAAAGGAGAAGCGCGAAGATCAATATCACGCACCCTCCCGCAAACCAGTGCCAATGGTTTCTGATTTTTCCCATCTTCCGCCCCCGGGAAACCGACTTCCACCCAATGCTCCACATTTCCGGACGGATTATAGGGAATAGCCGCCAGGGTGTCAATACCGGCGCCGTCAAAATCATTTCTATTCGGGATTTTGTACCTTCAAATAATGATTGCTGCTCGAAATGTTGGATGCCCGTCAAAATTGCTGGACACTCACTTTCAGGAAGGATGCTGGCCCCCTGAGAGGCAGAAAATCAGCTGCCCTGCGCTTGCATCTTTCATCCCGTAAGTTGCGTCCACTGTCAAAAACTCCACCTTTCCATTCGTTATCAATAGGACCGATCGTGATCAAATATCAATGATGCCTGGCACCTGTACACCTTGTGTTCTTATGGATTAACGAATGTTATAAACCACCCTGGTACGCCGGGGTAAAATGGGAGGAGTGAATCTGTGCTTCGTCGATTTATGTGGAGCTCCACATAAATCGACGAGGTTGGCTATACGCCGATCGGCAGA
>JAHIMW010000076.1 GCA_018896355.1 Pseudomonadota bacterium | reverse complement strand
GACGGAGCCCAACGCCGGTTCCGACGTGGGCGACATCACGACGAAGGCCTGTCCGACGGCGGACCCCGGGATCTGCCGGATCCAGGGTACGAAAGCGTTCATCACCGGCGGGGACGCCGGCATTTGCGAGAACACGATCCACATGGTCCTGGCCCGTCCCGAGGGCGGTGCGCCGGGCTCGCCGGGGATCGGCCTCTATATCGTTCCCAGGATTCGCGTCAATGAAGACGGAAGCCTCGGCCGGCCTAACGACGTTGCGACCATGAGCCTGGAGCACAAGATGGGGCTCAAGGCCCAGGCGACGGCCCTCCTCGGTTTCGGGGAGAACGACGACTGCTTCGGCATCCGGATGGGACCGCCCCCCGACGAGCAGGGCCGCTCCCAGGGGCTCGCGATGATGTTCCACATGATGAACGAGTCCCGGATCGGCACGGGCCACAACGCCAACACCCAGGCCGCCGTCGCCTACGCCTTCGCCTCGCAGTACGCACGGGAACGGATCCAGGGCCGGCCCTTTGGCGTCCGGGACGCAGGCAGGGTGCCGATCGTCGACCACGAGGACATCCGCCGGATGCTGCTCGACATGAAGGCCCATACGGAAGGGATCCGGGCGATGATCTTCAAGGGGTTCTATTATCTCGATCTCCAGGCCCACTCCGCGGACCGGGCCAAGGCCAAGGCCTGCGGCGCGCTTGCCGAAATCTACACCCCCCTCGTGAAGTGCTATGCAAGCGAAATGAGCCTGCCGCTCATCGCCGAGGCCATCCAGATTTTGGGGGGCGTCGGCTACACCACGGAATATCCCGTGGAACAGTACCTTCGGGATTCCAAGATCCTCAGCATCTGGGAGGGCACCTCGTTCATCCATGCGATCGATCTCGTCAACCGCAAGATGAGGATGAACGACGGCGCCCCCTTCGCGAACTGGATGAAGGCGATCGACGCCTTCATCGAGGAAAACCGCAATGCCGCCGGGTTCGCGCCGGAGATGGGGAACCTCGCCAAGGGGTTAGCCTGCGTCAAGACGCTGAAGGAGATCTACGATTCCTGGTACGCCGACCTCGCGGAGAAACGGCGCCTGATCCCCCTCAATGCCGTGAAGACCCTGTTCGTCTGCGCGCAGGTGCAGGTCGCCCAATGCCTGCTGGAACAGGCCCTGATCGCCGGGCGTAAACTGGATGAGCTTCCGGACGGGGACCATGAACGGACCTTCTATGCGGGCAAGATCGCCGCCGCCCGGTACTATCTCAACCAGGTCCTCCCGCAGGCCTTCATCCAGACGGAAATCATCCGAAACGAGGACCGGATCGTCCTGGAGGTTCCCGAAGAGGCCCTCGTCGTATCCTGATTAAAAAGGAATGCCGGATCAGCGTAATACGACTCCGACGGATAACTTTCTTACCCCACCCCCACCCCAGCCCTCCCCCTGAAGGGGATGGGAAATACTGGGTTTCTCCCCTTTCAAGGGGGAGGCAGGAAGGGGATGGGATTATGTGACGGAGTAGAAGTAATCATCGGTCGAAACAGGAGGTTTATCATGAAAATGGTTCCCAGGCTTACCCTCGACGATGCCCGCGTGATGATGGGCGCGGCGGAGGCCAAGGCGCGTGAGATCGGCGTCGACATGGATATTGCGATCACCGACGACGGCGGATCGCTGCTGATGTTTCACCGCATGGACAATGCGCGTATCACCAGCATCGATATCGCGATCAGCAAGGCCTTCACGGCGGCTGCGGCACGCAAGTCCACCCGTGCGTACGGTGAGACCAGCCAGCCGGGCGGACCGTCCTACGGCATCCATGTCAGCAACCAGGGCCGCCTCATGATTATCGCCGGCGGACTCCCGGTCTTTTACGACGGCCAGATCGTCGGCGGCATCGGGTGCAGCTCGGGCCATGCCGATCAGGATGAGGTGGTCTCTCAGGCGGGGGTCGACGCCCTCATGGAGCGGCTGAAGAGGTGAGGCTTGCTGCGCCGAGAAGGGCATCCGGGGGGGAAGGACGGCATCGCATGGCAAAGAGAGAAGGCATCGAAAAACAATCATGGAAGCCCGGAAATGTCCTCTCTCCGGCGCCGCCGGTCCTGGTGAGCTGCGGCGGGACGGAGCAGTGGAAACCAAACCTGATCACGATTGCATGGGCGGGAAACGTCTGCAGCGATCCGCCCATGTTGTCGATCTCCGTCCGGCCCGAACGGTACTCCTTTGAAATCATCCGGACCACGCGTGAATTTGTGGTGAATGTGCCCTCGTTCAAGCAGGCGAGGGCGGTGGACTGGTGCGGCGTGGTCTCCGGCCGCAACGAGGACAAATTTGCCGGTGCGGGGCTGACGCCGGCTTCGGCCCTGAAGGTCTCTTCGCCGATCGTCCTGGAGTGTCCGCTCAACATCGAATGCCGGGTAAAGGAATCCCTCGAACTGGGTTCGCATACGATGTTTGTGGCGGAGGTGGTCGCCGTACAGGTCTCCTCGGATCTGCTGGACGGCAAGGGGCGCCTCCGGCTGGAGAAAT
>JAHIMW010000005.1 GCA_018896355.1 Pseudomonadota bacterium | reverse complement strand
CGCTGGCCATCCCTTACCATCCCTATTTTGAGTCGATGGCGCTCTCCGGGGTGAAGTTGATCGGACGAAGCCTTGCCCGGGCCTACCGGGACGGAAACGACGTGGCCGCCCGCACCGATATGTGCATGGCCGCGGTCTGCGGCGGCCTCGCCTTTCTGAAGGGTTTGGGAATTGGCCACGCGATCACCCATGTGCTGGGCGCCCATTGCCATATCCCCCACGGCCGGGCCGCGCTTTACGGGCTGCTCTGCTTTGTCCGAGCCAACAAGGAAACTTGCAAAGAGCCGTTTATCGACATGGCGCAACTGCTGAACCGTTCCGACGATCTGGAGGAGGGTTTGCTTGCGCTCTATCGGGATCTGGATGTTTCCATCAGCTTGAAGGCGCTGGGCATTCCCCGGGACGACCTGAAGAAGATTGCCTTTTATGCCTCCCGGGATGCCGTGAACATGGCCACCGATCCCACCACCCCAGGCGAGGGGGAACTCCTGCAACTCCTGGAGGAGATTTACGAGTAGCCGCTGGAGAAAGGACGCAATCTTCAGGCAGGTAGGGCACGAATGTCTGGCCGGTGGGAAATACGTGGTATCGTTTGCAAACGGCTGGGGAACAAATCCATTGAGTTTTTTAATGATAACGGGTTGAAACAGGCGGATTTTGGAGGGAGATTTTTTCGGATGAGTGGGGGGATGCACTCCTTCCTGAAAGAGTTAGGCTGATAGATTTTCATAATATACAAGATTATAAATGGGATTCGTGATAGAAAGCTCAATACGTGAAAGGCAGTTGCTTAAATTCCATCCCATATAATCTCTACGGAGGGTAATATGGACAGCATAGTCAACTTGAAGAAACCTAAACAAGTAAAAAACGCCTTCGATCTTGTAGTGGAGAACGCTTTTGATTTTTTCCAAAAAGCATTGGAAGAATTCGACAAGGAACCTAAGTATTCGGTAATCCACTTCCATGCAGCCATAGAGCTAATAATGAAGGCGCGTCTTCTTTGGGAACATTGGACTTTAATTATTACACGTCCTGAATCTGCAACCCTTAAGAACTTTCGCTTGGGAGATTTTCAGTCCGTCTGCATCAGGGATGCTAAGGTCCGACTTGAGTCAATTGTTCAAGAGGGCTTGAGTAAAGCGGAGTATGATTGCTTTTTGCGCCTCTCTGATCACCGAAACCGGATGGTCCATTTTTATCACCCAGGGAGTATAGGCAACAAGAGTGAACTCGAAAAAATCGTTGTCGAGCAGTGTTTGGCTTGGTACCACGTAAGCCGAATATTCGAAAGGTGGAACGAACAGTTTCAGGGTTACAAAAAGAAAATAGTTAAAATCGACAAAGTGATGCACAAGCATCGAGAATATCTGAAGGCAAAATTTTTGGCGCTTGGAGAAGACATCAAGAATCGCAAGAGTCGCGGAATATTGTTTAGTGTTTGCCCTGCTTGCGGTTTTAAATCGTTTGAAGAAGCATCAATTAATGAGCTTATATTATATTACGAATGTTTGGTCTGTAAAGCCCGAGAGACTGGGTTGAAAGTTGACTGCCCAAAATGCGGCGTGGAAAACAAACTGTTGGGGGAGCCTTATCGCAATTGCGACAAATGCGGACACAAATTTGACGAGAACGATGTCCAGACATTTCTCACCAAAGATTTCGTGTATGATAAACATGATCCCGACCGATCAATCGTGGCTCATTGCCATGAATGCAACGGATACGAGACAGTAGTCAACGTCAATGACACCTGGATTTGTTCACAGTGTTTTGAGACGTACGATTCTGAAGATGTAGGCCGTTGCGACTGGTGCGGTAGCCTATCTACCGGCGATTTAGGAGACAGTCTCTTCGAAGGCTGCGCTGCGTGTGACGGAAAGTTTGGATCTGACAGCTTTAAAAATGAATAGGGAAAAACAGAGGGAC
This sequence comes from Pseudomonadota bacterium, assembly GCA_018896355.1. Taxonomy (GTDB): domain Bacteria; phylum Desulfobacterota; class Syntrophia; order Syntrophales; family UBA5619; genus UBA5619. The sequence goes on along the minus strand of JAHIMW010000005.1, from coordinate 7,736 downwards.
AGCCATTGACAGATGTCGTGGCTCGTCTGTCGGTCGGCGCGATAAACTGGAATAGACGGTTAATGATGGAAAAAGGGGGATAAAATTCTCTCCCTTTCTTCCTTAAATCCCTTTCGGGTTTATTCCCCGCCGCTTGCGGCGGGGTGGTTTATTAAGTTCCATCCCGTATAAACATGCTGGAGGGAAATATGCACTGGCTAATAAGGCCCTGTTTCTTACAAAAGAGCGGGGTTATTTTGTTGCGACTGGCGTTATCACGGAGAGTTATGTGTGTATGAAAAGTTATGAAAAAGCCTGAACCAAAGGACTTTGGAATTAGTCAGGAAGACATTAGTCTAGAAGCTGAAAACCAAAAAAAACGCAATGCACAGCCGGGTTGTAGTGCCCGACTCATGGGTTACGGTTTATGTATACTGTCCACCCTTTTATTTGCATTATTCATGGGGACTTTACATATACCGGCTTTTCTCCTAAATTTATTTACGTTGGTTTGGTTGGTAGGCTCATTCATTCTAATCTATCTGCTTGTCGATTGGTGTTATGATGCCTTCTGGAAGAAAAAAGTTCCTGCTCCAAATCCATCTATCAATGAATACTATGACGCATTGGCGAAATATAGTTACTGGTTGCAGAATGAAGAAAGGAAGGAGAGAGAATATTGGTTCGGCTTATCGGGACATCGCTTTGAAGAAGAATTTGGAATGATTTTAAGGAATAATGGCTATTCAATTTCTGTTACGAAAGGTTCCGCAGATGGTGGCGTCGATATCGTAGCGCAAAAAGGTCGAGTAAAGAAAATTATTCAGTGCAAGGCTCACAAGAATCCTATTGGTCCTAGTCCCATACGTGAATTATTTGGAGTACTTTCGTCAGGCGATTTCAAGGCAACGTCTGCTATTGTCGTTTGTCTAGGCGGCTTTACCAGAGGTGATCGGGAATTTGCGGTTAACAATAATATTGAACTCTGGGATATTGCTGATGTTTTGAAATTGGCAAAACAAACAGACGACAAAAAACTAGGCAGTTGAGCGGACAGCGATAACGTCAGAGATCTTAACGGACAAGTTCATTATGCTCTGTTAAGGCGGCATCCGTGATGGACGCGTTAGCAGCCTTCGGACCAATATTCTCACCCTTAATCCGGGAGCGGAGGTGAGGGTTTGTAGGTGGCACCAATAACCAGCGCACTTCATTTTCTCCTTGATCACGCCCGATCATTTCGGAACGAAACCTACTATACAAACACGTCCCCTCCCACACCAGCTCCGTCCGCATCTGCGACAGGGGATTCGGAGTCCCCGGGCCCCAGTGAATGTCTTCATGCATGCTGATCCTTCTCTCTTGTTATGCGGCCAAATCCATTCGAACCTCTTCCCTTCTGGACCAGGGAATGGGATTGACATCATAGTTGCGCAGGGCGTCCAGGACCGACGAGGAGATGGTATGGTCGGAATCGTTCAGGAACGCGTACGCCTTTGATTCCGGCGGGCGCACCTCTCTTGTTTCAATCCATGCCCACGCAAGGGCCTCCGCCGTATCCCTACTCGGGCGGTTGATCGCCTGGAGGATGCGTTCCGGGGATGTTCGCGACTTGGGGATTACAAAGTCGAATACGTGATCGTAACCGCTTCTCCCTGTGAACTTGACCTTAGGGGTATAGCGAATCTCATCCAGATCGAGCCAGGCGACCACGTCCTCATAAAACAGGCTGGCCACGATGGGCACGGCCAGGTTGAACAGGTCGTTCACCGCCAGCATCGCCTGAACGAGGTTGTGCTTGCGGACGGCAAAGTTGTCCGCCGATGCCGGTATCTCAAGATGTCCATCCTTCAACCTGACGCCGAAACCGTTCAGGGTCATGTTGAGGAGCGCCTGCCTTTTACCGGTATCGAGTTTGCAGCCGGACTGCTGCAAGTCATCAATGATGTAGCCATCATCCGTCAGGAGATAGCCGCCGTTGTGTCGCTTGGCGTAAATCTGCAGCGCGTCGTTGTGCCGGTCAAGGTATGGCGTTGAGATTTCAATCCAATCGTTAATTTGCCGAAGAGAGGTCTTGTCTCTCAGCCATTTCGAATATTGATCCAGCAAAGTGCTGATTTCATTCATCATGAGAATAATCCTCGTTGAATTCGAAATTGGACTTGACGATAAAAAGCAGGTTTGTTATCGTGCACCATCAACAGCCCCGGAGATAGCATCTCCGGCCCGACGCCTCCTTCTTGGGGGCGTTTTTTTATGCCTCCAACAACTTCAACTTTCAGTCCCCATGCTGCAAACGGAAAACCCCGCGCTTTTGGACAGAGGCGGGGTTATCGATGTCTTCCGTTCATGGATCTTTCCTTCTGTGGCTGAAAAGAGGGAACCCTGCGGTGCAAAGATCTGCCTGAAACCGAGGTGAAAATATAACTAACCAGCCATCATGTCAATGGATTTTATTTTTGATGTTGTCAATATTTCCTTGACATACAAGTCCGTTCTGCTTATACTTTCCCCGTCAAAATCAATACTTATCAAAAAAACAAAAGAAGGGCCTAATTGGGGGCGTTCGTACAATTGCCATCGAACCGACCAACAGCCGGACGATCTGTGCTGGGGCGCCGAAAGGTGGGGTCTTTTAGGGTTTCCGGTATGACAGATTCTGAAAACATTCTCTTCAAAACCCTTGCTGCCAAATATCTCTGGTGGATGATGCCGGACGAGGCGCTCAAGCGTCCGGAACGGATTGTTATTCAGGTTATGAACCTTGGGGATTTTGCAGACGTAACTGCCGTTCTGGATGCTGTCGGAGAAGATCAAGCCCGTGAATTCCTTACCCGCGCCGAGGCGGGGCAGTTTTCCCCCCGCTCGTGGCACTACTGGTATTATCGACTGGGGCTTGCCGAGCCAGGTGGTGTGCCGCCGATGCCGACGAGGAGAGTATGCTGATGAATTCATTTGTACCCCATATGGAGATATGTCTCCCTTCCCAACAAACAGTCTGGTCCTCGCTGGCTCCCGTGCGCAAGGCTGGATTCGTGCTCTATGGAGGCACTGCGGTTGCGTTACGCCTTGGTCACCGTCAATCCATTGATTTTCATTTTTTCTCCGACCGGCCGCTTGATAAATCAGGGCTTTACAAAAGACTGCCTATGCTTGCAGATGCCACGGTCATCCAGGATACACCCGATTCATTGGGAGTCCTTGTGCCGGCAGATGTTTCGGCTGCCACGGAATACGTCAAGCTTTCTTTTTTCGGGAACATTGACAATGGCCGGGTCAGCGAACCGGAGGTGACGGCAGACGGGGTCATGGTCGTTGCTTCGCTTGCCGACATGATGGCGCACAAGCTGAAAGTTATTCTGCAGCGGATTGAGGCAAAGGATTATCGTGACATTGCCGCCATGCTCAAATATGGAATGCGGCTTGACGAAGCTATGGCCGGTGCGTGTGCGCTCTTTGGCAAGACGTTTCAGCCGAGCGAAAGCCTCAAGGCTCTGGTTTATTTTGAGGGGGGCGACCTTGACGCCCTTTCCGATGATGAGCGAGCGGTCCTCGTGTCCGCTGTACAAAGAGTTAAAAAAATACCGCCTTGTATAATTCGTTCAAAATTCCTTGTGGATTCGTAAAGAATCAGCGCCCAGAGAGATACTTTCGTTATCATTCCAACGCACCGGTGTCGTGTCCGACATAGCGCCGGTGCGTTGGGTGATGCATTCCCGTGGAGATCGTGGGAACAAGAGTGATGAGCAACGGGTCCCCCTTAAATACCCTGCAACTTCCGGAGGAGATTTACGAGTAGCCGTGAGACGTCGGAAAATTTGGCGCCCCTCTGTTATGATTGCAGAGGGGCGCTAAATTTTTACCCCTTCCGGTTCTCCGGACGGAGGGCGCGGACGGCGGCGCCGGCCTGCCACATCTCCGTTTTGTTCATCGTCTCCAGTTCGGCGTTCAGCTTCTCGCGGTAGTCGGGGGCGTTGTTCACCGACAGCACGATCCGCGTCTCCTCGCCGGTACGGACGCTTTCGTAGAGCTTGTCGAAGACCGGGGCGACCGCGTTGCTGAAGGGTCCCTTCCAGTCGAGGGCGCCCCGCTGGGCGGTTGTGCTGCAGTTCGCATACATCCAGTCCATCCCGTTTTCCGCGACGAGGCGGATCAGGCTCTGGGTCAGCTCCTCCACGGTTTCGTTGAAGGCCTCGCTCGGGCTGTGGCCGTTTTTCCTAAGCACGTTGTACTGCGCCTCCATGACGCCGGCCAGGCAGCCCATCAGGACGCCCCGCTCGCCCGTCAGGTCGCTGAACACCTCCTTCTCGAAGGTCGTCGGAAAGAGGTATCCCGAGCCGATGGCGATGCCGAGCGCAATGGTCTTCTCGGTCGCCTTCCCCGAGGCGTCCTGGAAGATGGCGTAACTGGAGTTGATCCCGCTTCCATCGAGGAAGTTGGTGCGCAGCGAACGTCCCGAACCCTTCGGGGCGACAAGGACGACGTCGATGTCCGCAGGCGGGATCACGTTGGTCTGGTCGCGGTAGGTAATCGAAAACCCGTGGGAGAAGTAGAGGGTTTTCCCCTTCGTCAGGTACGGTTTGAGCGTCGGCCACATCTGCGTCTGGCCCGCGTCGGAGAGCAGGTACTCGATGACCGTTCCCCTTTTTGCCGCTTCCTCGACCGGGAAAAGGGTTTTCCCCGGCACGAAACCGTCGTCGACGGCCTTTTGCCAGGTCTTGCCCCCCTCGCGCTGTCCGACGATCACCCGGATGCCGTTGTCCCGCAGATTCAGGGCCTGGCCCGGTCCCTGCACGCCGTAGCCGAGAACGGCCACCGTTTCATTCTTCAGCACCTCCTGCGCCCGGCTCAACGTAAATTCCTCAGATGTCACGACCTCTTCCCACACACCGCCGAAATTGATCTTTGCCATGTTTTTCTCCTTTGTCGATAAACGGGACCGGTGCTCCGGCCCACCATACAATCCTTGCTCCTGACGACCTCGAAAAAAGGCGTAATTTGCCTCTTTTGTCATTCCGGGCTTGACCCGGAATCCAGGTGTAGGGTGCGTCTTGACGCACCGCTTCTTTTATTGGTGCGTTACGGTTTCCGCCTAATGCACCCTACATCTTGCTCACGTCATTCCCGCCCTCGCTTTCGCGAGGGAACTCGGGGACAGATTTCAAATCTGTCCCCGAAAAAAGAACTGGATTCCGTGTCAAGCACGGAATGACATCCGATACTCCGCTGCTTGCGGCAGGTACCGTCATCCCTCCCGCGCCTGGCGGAAGACGGCGATTGCGCCGGTTCTGTTCATCTCCTCCATGCCGAACGGCTCGAAATACTTCAGGATCGCCGCCGTCTTGTCCTTGTTGGCGGTGATCTCCATGATCAGGCACTCCTCGCTCATCGCGACGACCCGGCAACCGAAGAGGTCGATCGCCCGGAGAACCTCCTTCCGGTTCTCCGGCGTGAGGCAGAGGCTGATCAGCATCAGCTCGCGCTGGACGGCCGGGGCTCCGGTGAAATCGGTCACTGAGATGACATCGACCAGCTTGTCCAGCTGTTTCTTGATCTTTTCGGTGAAGTCGCTCTCCGCCCGGCTGGTCAGCGTGATCCGGGAGATTTCCGGGTTCGTCGTCTCGGCGACGCAGATGCTCCGGATGTTGTATCCCCGGCTGCTGAAGACGCCGGCGATCCGCGAGAGGACCCCCGGCTGGTTGTTCACAAGCAGTGAAATGGTATGTTCTTTAATGGCCATATTCTTTTCCTTTCTTTTCCTTCCATTCTACTTCCCACAGATCATCTCCACATTGGAGGCGCCCGGCGGAATGATCGGGTAGACGTAATTGTCCGGATCGACCATCGCCTCCACCATGTAGGGTCCCTCGGCGCCGCTCATCCGGGCGATCGCCTCAGCCGGATCCTCGTCCACGGCCACCCGTTCCGCCGGGATGCCGAACCCCCTGGCTACTGCGACCAGATCGACGCGATCTCCCAGGTCGCTTGTCGTGAAGCGCGCGTCGTAGAAGAGGTCCTGCATCTGCCGGATCATTCCGAGGTGGCCGTTGTTGATCACGACGATCTTGATCGGGAGCCGATAGTAGCTGATCGTCGCCAGTTCCTGGATGTTCATGTAAAAACCCCCATCGCCGCAGATCACGACCACATCCCGGTCGGGGGCGCCCACTTTGGCGCCGATCGCCGCCGGGACGGAGAAGCCCATGGTTCCCATTCCGCCGCTGGTGAGCAGGCTGCGCGGGGAGTGGCTCTGCCAGGTGCGGACCGTCCATATCTGGTTGAGCCCCACGTCCGGAACGACAATCGTCTCGCGGGGCATGGCTGCCTGGATCTTACGGATCAGGGTTCCCGCCTGGCCGCATCCTCCGTCGATGAGCTTATCTTCCAGGGTTTGACGGTCCGTTCGGATCCGTTCCAGCCATGCGTTCCGTTCCCGGGGAACGATCAGCGGGATCAGCGCCGCAAGGGCATCCTGGACATCCCCCACAAAGGGGAAGTCCACCTTGATGTTCTTACCGATGGAGGTGGGGTCGATGTCGATCTGGGCGACGGTGGCCAGTGGTGCGAACTCCTCGACGACGGAAGTGCTCCGCTCCGTGAAGCGGGCGCCGAGGGCGAGGATGAAGTCAGACTGGTGGATCATCCGGTTGGCCAGTTCGTTTCCGTGCGTACCGATGAAGCCGAGGTTGAAGCCGTTTGCGGAGGAGACCGAACCGATCCCCATCATCGTCGTCACAAAAGGAACTTGCGCCCGCTGCACGAGTTCGCTCATCTGGGCGCATGCGTCGCCCAGCTTGACCCCGCCGCCGATGATCAGAACCGGCCGTTCGCTCCGGTTCAGAGCCTGGGCGATCCGCTCGATCTGTTCCGGGTTGGCGATCCGTTTTGTAGCTGCGGTCGACGCCTTTTTCGGCTGGTCGCCGCAGCGGGCGCTCAGGATGTCCTTCGGGATATCCACGAGGACCGGGCCCGGCCTGCCGGTGCTGGCGAGCTGGAAGGCCTGCCGGAGAGAGGAGGCGATCTGGTTCACATCGCGCACCATGAAGCTGTGTTTCGTGATCGGCATCGTGATTCCGATGATATCGGTTTCCTGGAATGCGTCCCGGCCCCAGAGGTCGCTGTTGACCTGGGCGGTGATGGCGACCATCGGGGTCGAATCCATGTAGGCGGTGGCGATTCCGGTGACCATGTTGGTGGCGCCGGGACCCGAGGTGGAGAGGCAGACCCCCACCTTTCCGGTCGCCCGGGCGTAGCCGTCGGCGGCATGGGCCGCCGCCTGCTCGTGACGCATCAGGTAGTGCCGGATGGGGCTGTCGGCGAGGCGGTCGTTGAGCGGCAGGGTGTTGGCCCCGGGGTATCCGAAGATCACATCCACCCCCTCCTCCGCCAGGGTTTTCAAAACAATGTCCGCACCGATGGTATCCATACTTTGCTCCTTTTGAGAAATAAAAAAGCCGCCGATTCCTCCGAACCGCGGCTTTTTGCAGAAACAAAAAAGCCGCGGACCTTCACGGGGCCCGCGGCTCTCGTCTTTTTTTATCATCCCATCAAAGACGCCGAACAGCAGCCCCCGTGCGTACGAGTACTACGACGCCAAGTACGAGAAGCATGCTGTTCGACGGTGTTTGTTTCACAAAATAACCCTTCCAATTCAAAATCAGGATTGGACCCTACCGGAAAGAGAAACCGTTGTCAAGGTGATTTTTCGTTATCCTCCGACACACCGCCTGCGGCACCTTATTATTTATGAGGCAACT
>JAHIMW010000075.1 GCA_018896355.1 Pseudomonadota bacterium | reverse complement strand
CCAGCCGGTGGTCGAAAGAATCGCCGTCTTGAAGCAGCAGGGCGTCCGAATCTGCCTCTGCGAGGGGAACCACGATTTTTTTCTTGGCGAATATTTTACAGGAAGGCTTGGGATCGAGGTCTATCCGGAATGGGCGGAGTTTGAAATCGACGGTCTTCGGATTCTCGTTTCCCACGGGGATACGGTGGACCGGGGCAACCGCAAATATCTGGCGCTCCGAAGATTCCTGCGAAGCCGCTTTGCCCGTGCTCTTCAGCGGCGGCTTCCGCTGAAGCTGCTCTGGCGGCTCGCCCGTCTCAGTTCGGAGATGAGCAAGGAGATGTCCGGGGAGTCACAGGACCGTCTGGCGGAAATCATGCACCGGTTTGCCGTTGGGAAATTTCAGGAAGGATACGATGCCGTGATCCTCGGCCATTGTCACAAGCCGACTCTCCGTGAGGCGATCTACAACGGAAGACGAAAGACATTTGCGACGCTGGGCGACTGGATTTCCAGCGACTCCTACCTCTCTTACCATGACGGCCGCTTTGCACTGAACCGCTTTTTGCCCGAGGAGTGAGGGGCGCCATGGGGCCAAGATTCGCCGCGGATTGCAACCTGGGTAAACTGGCAAAGTGGCTTCGGATTCTTGGGTACGACACCCTGTATGAACGGGGGAATGCGGATCGGACTTTTCTGATGAAGGCCGGGGAGGAGGGGAGGATCGCCCTTACCCGCAAGCGCAACCTCGCCGCTCTTCCCCCTCCGGGGCGTCTTATTGTGGTGAAAGCCGACCATGTCGCCGGGCAGATCGGCGAGGTTCTGCAGGCGCTGACGCTGGAGCCGGATCCGGCAAGACGGATGACCCGCTGCCTGCGCTGCAACGAGCTTATGGAAGAGGTTGCCAAGGAACGAGTAGAAGGCCTCGTTCCGGCCTATATCTATGAAAAATACCCACGGTTTCGAAAATGTCCCTGCTGCAACGGAATCTTCTGGCCGGGAACGCACCGCCGGCATGTCGAAGAGGCTCTCAGGAAGCGCAGTCTCGATTGTCGCCCTTGATCTTTTCGATCGCGTGCGCAAGAGCGGGCAACAGAACAGCGAGATTTTCCATCGCACCTTTTGGACTGCCGGGAAGGTTGATAATCAGGGTCCGGCCGCGAATACCGGCAACGGCGCGTGAAATCATCGCGTGGGGGGTGACGGCCGCGCTCCGGCGTCTCATCTCTTCCGCCATTCCCGGGATCTCACGATCGATCACCTCCCGCGTCGCATCCGGCGTTACATCCCGCGGACTGACACCGGTGCCGCCCGTCGTCAGGATCAGGTCGGTTTTATCGCCATCGCTCCATTCGATCAGCGAGCGGCGGATCAACTCCTTTTCGTCGGGGATGATCTGCAGGCCGACAATCTCCATTCCCGTTTGCCGGAGCAGTTCGACGATCTCCGGTCCGCTTGTGTCCTTGCGCTCGCCCCGCGATCCCCGGTCGCTGATCGTGATGACTACGGCCTTAAAACCCATTTCAACCTTCCGCCTCTTTCTTCGATTCAGCGATGATCTTCTCCGCGATGTAGGAGGGGACCTCCTCATAATGGGAATGCTCATAGGTGAAGGTTCCGCGGCCGCTCGTCATCGAACGCAGATCAGGGGCGTATTTGAGGATTTCAGCAAGGGGGACCTGTCCCTTGATGATCTGATGGCGGCCAAATGAATCCATTCCAAGAACCTTGCCCCGGCGGCTGTTCAGATCGCCGATGACATCGCCCATGTATTCGTCCGGGATCTCGATCGAAATGTTGACGATGGGCTCGAGAAGGGTCGGTTGACATTCGAGAACCCCCTTCTTGAAGCCGAGCGAACCCGCAATCTTGAAGGCCATTTCCGAGGAATCGACCGTATGGTAAGAGCCGTCCGTCAAGGAAACGCGAAGATCAACGACCGGATAACCGGCAACGACACCCTCCGCCATCGCCTCCACGATCCCCTTTTCAACGGCCGGACGGTATTGTCCGGGAATTACCCCGCCGACGATCCGGTCGACAAACTCGAACCCGCCGCCCCGCGGGAGCGGTTCGATATCCAACCATGTGTCGCCGAACTGACCGCGGCCGCCGGACTGTTTCTTGTAGCGTCCCTGGACGGTCGTCTTTCCTTTGATAGTCTCCTTGTAGGGGACCTTCGGGGTTTTCAGATTCACCTCCACGCCGAATTTCCGCTTCATTTTTTCGACGACCACTTCAATGTGGACCTGTCCCAGGCCGGAGAGGATCATCTCCCGGGTCTGGTCATCGCGGTGGAACGTGAGGGTGGGATCTTCGTCGATCAGACGATGGATCGAGGAGACGAGCTTGTCCTCATCGCCCCGCGATTTCGCCTCCACGGCAAAGGAGATGATTGCCGGAGGAGGTTCGACCTTGGGGTAGAGGATGGGCGATTTTTCTGCACACAGGGTGTCCCCGGTTGCGGTCTCTTTCAATTTGGCGATGGCCGCGATGTCGCCGGGGATGAGTTCTTCAACCGGTTTCTGGATTTTCCCTTCGAGGAAGAAGAGGCTGGCGATCCGCTCCGTTGTCTTGCGCGAAGCGTTGAAGAGGCCGGAATCGGATTTTAGCGTACCCGAATAGACGCGGAAGAGGGTGAGGCGGCCGGCGTAGGGATCGGCGATGGTCTTGAAGGCCAGCGCCGAAAACGGCGCCGATTCCTCCGGCAGCCGGATTTCCTCTTCACCGGATCCCGGTCTCTTCCCGGAGACACTGCCGCGGTCGACGGGCGAGGGGAAGTAACGGGTGATTGTGTCGAGGAAAGGGTGGATGCCGATGTTCTTGATGGCCGATCCACATACGACGGGGATCAGGGCGCCGGAGACGACTCCCTTCCGGAGGCCGGCCAGCAGATCCTCGGAGCTCAATTCGCCGCTCTCGAGATATTTGTTCATCAGGTCATCGTCGGTCTCGGCGATATCTTCGATCAGGATGTCCCTGTATTTCTGGACCTTATCAGACATATCCGCTGGAATATCGGTAGCTTTTGCTGTCTTTTTCTGTTCGTCGTACATGAAGGCCTTCATCGAGGTCAGATCGACCACCCCGGCAAAGGCGTTCTCTGCACCGATGGGAAGGGAGCAGAGCGTGACCTTCTTTCCGAGGCGGCTCCGGATGCTTTCGACGGCCTTTTCAAAATCCGCCCGCTCCCGATCCATACGGCTGATGAAGAGAAGTCGTGGAAGACGAAACTCCTCCAGGTATTCCCATGCTTTTTCCGTCTGGAATTCGACGCCTCCGACGGCGTCGACGAGGACCACCGCCCCGTCTACGATCCGGAGACAACTTTTTGTGTCAAATGCAAAATTGGAATCACCCGGCGTGTCGATGATGTTGATCCGGTGCTTATCCCAATCGATATGGTTCGTTGCGGCGCTGATGGAGATGTGTCTCTTCTGTTCCTCCGGTTCATAGTCCATGGAGGATGTTCCTTCATCCACGCGGCCGGGTCTGTCGGTCTTGCCGGCGACGTAGAGCATGGATTCGCAAAGGGTGGTTTTGCCCGTCCCCCCGTGGCCGAGAACGGCCAGATTTCTTATCGAATTTGATTCATATTTTGCCATGAACTCTCCTTTCTGATGACACAGAACCTGAACTGGGAATCTTCGATGTGCTTGAGGTCTTTAGCTTAACCGTCGCTTTAAAGTCAAGACAAATCTGGTGCGAAATCAACGCTTGACTTTAAAAACGATTATGATATTTTCCATCTGCCGTTTCTTGTTGCAACCGCTCATGAGGGGCAGGGAAAGAGGAGTTTCGATGCCGAAGAATTTCTATACGCTCCTGATTCTACCGAAGAAAGACAGTTCAGCAAAGAAAATAGGCCTCTCCAGTACGCTGGTCAAAGGCGTATCCATATTTATGATGGGCCTCATCCTGTTCGTGATGTATTTCTCCTATGATTATATTCATATCCGCAGGGAACATGCCGAACTGAAACGTCTGAAACAACAGACGGCCGAACAGAAAAAACAGATCGACGGGCTCCTCACAAGCCTGGACCAGTTTGCCGTCAAAATGGACCTGTTGAATCAGCTTGATAAGAAGATCCGGATCATGGCCAGCCTGGTCACAGGCAAGGACAAGGAGCAACTCCTGGGGATCGGCGGCCCTGCGAGCGAGGAGAATCGCCTGCGTTCCCAAATGGCCTCCGATGACAAGGCGATGATCGCCGGGATCGGCAGTCAAGTGGGCCGCCTGATGGATGAGGCGTTCGCCCGGGAACAGAGTTTTGCAGACCTGCTGGCCCGCCTGAAGGAGAAGAAGTCGATTCTGGACTCCACCCCTTCCATCTGGCCTGTCGCGGGTTGGGTAACGTCCGAATTCGGTAAACGGTCCTCCCCATTCGGCGACGAAAAGGAATTCCACAAGGCGATTGATATCGCGACGCGGCTTGGAAAGCCGATCCGGGCGCCGGCCGACGGCATTGTTGCGGAGGTGGCCTTTCTGCATGACATGGGGCGGATGATCCGGATCGACCATGGCCACGGCATTTCTACATTGTATGCGCACCTTTCCAAGGCTACCGTCCGGGCCGGGGCCACGGTCCACAAAGGTGATCGGATCGGGTACGTGGGAAATTCAGGCCGAAGCACCGGATCCCACCTTCACTATGCCGTCATGTTGAACGGCGTTCCGGTCAATCCGAGGAAGTATCTGAATTGAGGGCTGAAGAAAAGGAATGTCCGCACAGTAGAGAACCAAATCCACCGGTCATCGCGCCGGTTTTTTTTTAAGGAAGGTTATGATCAGTTTATTTCTCAGGAAGATTTTTGGAAGCAAGAACGAAAGGGAGATGAAACGCCTCTCCCTGATTCTTCACGAGATCAATCAACTGGAGCCCTCCATGGCGGCGGCGACCGATGACGAGCTCAAGGCCAAAACCCCTTATTTCCGTGACAAGCTGCAAAACGGAACCGAGCTGGACGACATCCTTGTCGAGGTCTTTGCCGTCGTCCGCGAAGCGTCGAAGCGAACGGTTCGGATGAGGCCTTTTGACGTTCAAATCATCGGGGGGCTGGTTCTGCACGAGGGGAAGATCGCCGAGATGAAAACAGGCGAGGGGAAGACCCTGGCCGCAACGATGCCGCTCTACCTGAACGCGCTGACCGGGAAGGGCGTCCATCTTGTGACGGTCAATGACTATCTTGCCCAGAGGGATGCCGCGTGGATGGGGCCGATCTACGATTTTCTCGGCATGGGTATCGGCGTCATCATTCACGGGATGGATGATGAGGAGCGGCGCGTCGCCTATCATGCAGATATTACCTACGGGACAAACAACGAGTTCGGATTCGACTATCTCCGCGACAACATGAAGTTCAACCTCGATGAGTATGTGCAGCGCGACTTCCATTACGCCATCGTTG
>JAHIMW010000074.1 GCA_018896355.1 Pseudomonadota bacterium | reverse complement strand
CCTCGCAATGACAAATGGCGAGTTTTTCAAAGGTCGCGCCACAAAAAGGGTTAGGAGATGAATTGTCCCCGGACCTTTGACCTTCACCTTCGCGGAGATCAGAGCGATCGAACGCCAAGACCCAGGTCTTGGATCATCCGCAGATCATCCTCGGCAGGACGCCCGGAAGTCGTCAGGTAGTTCCCGATCATCATTCCGGTGGCCCCGGCGGCGAAGATGAGTCCCTGCATGTCCCGCAGGTTCATCTCGCGACCGCCGCAGACGATGATCTCCCGCAAAGGATGACAGAGCCGCAACATGACGATGATCTTGAGACAGCCGAAAGGGGTGAGGTCGCACATCCCGTCGAGGGGGGTTCCTTCGATCGGATTGAGGAAATTGACGGGAATCGAGTCCACATCCAGCTCCCGGAAGGTCATGGCCAGATCGACCCGATCCTCGAATGTCTCTCCGATGCCGAAAATGCCGCCGCAGCAGACCCAAGCGCCGGCGGCCTTGGCATCGCGGACCGCCCGGATGTCCTCTTCGTAATCGTGGGTGGTGCATATGGAGGGGAAGAATCCGCGCGCGGTTTCCAGATTGTGGTGCACCGATCGCAGACCCCGCGAGAGGAGGAAGGAGATGTTTTCGGCGGAGAGCATCCCCAGGCTGACGCAGGTTTCAAGCCCCACGTCGGTCCTGATCCGCGCGATCGCATTCCCCACCCGTTCCAGTTCCCGATTGCTCTGCATCGAAAACCCCGAGGTGACGATGGAAAACTCTCTCGCCCCCTGCTGCTTGGCGTCCCGGGCGGCCGCCACGATCTCTTCCTCCTCCATGAGGGGATATTTTTCGATCGAGGCTTGGGACCGGATAGACTGCGAGCAGAAGGCGCAGTCCTCCGAGCAAAGGCCTGATTTGGCGTTGACAATGGAGCAAAGCCTGATCTGATCCCCTTTGAAATGGTGGCGCACCCTTTGCGATATCTCCAGAAGAGACCATATCTCCGCCTGGGGCAGCCTCAGGACCGCCAGTGCATCTTCCGCGTTGATCCCCGTCCCGGACATGGAATCTGCCCGGATTCTCTCCCAGAATGGATCCATACGATTGCCTGCCATGACTTGATTCAACCTCTTTTCCTGATAGACCTCATTTCATGCCCAGTTCTCCGAATGAGTTTTCATCGGCAGGGCTATTTCTCCGTCAGGAGCAGCTTCACGGGACTGATCTCGATGAATGAGGTCCCGAAACGTTCGCCAAAGTTCCCGGCAATCACGACGACGAGATCCTCTTCCCGGAGGGCGCCGCTGTTCATGTGGCTCATCAGCGCCCGGTGAACAAAGTCCCGGCTGTCCTTCGTCTTGTCGATATATTCGGCAAAGACGCCGAACGAAAGGGAAAGACGCCTGACCACCTGCCGGTCGTAGCAGTGGGCAAAGATCGGCTTGCGGCCTCGGAAACCGGCCATGTTGCGGATGGAGTTCCCCGAAGAGGTGTCGGCGATGATCGCCCGGGCGTTGAGTTTGAGGGCGGCCTCCACTGCCGTCTTGGTCAGGAAGGCCGACCGTTCGTTGGTCAGAACGACCGTCGGCGCGTCGTGGATGTCGCTCCGCGACTTCTCGACTTCGGCAGCTACCCGGGCCATGGTCTGCACCGCCTCCAACGGGTACTGACCGCCGGCGGTTTCGCCGCTTAGCATGATCGCGTCGGTTTTGCCGTAGATGGCGTTGGCGATGTCGCTGACTTCGGCCCTGGTGGGACGCGGGTTGCGAATCATCGAATGGAGCATCTGGGTCGCGATGATGACCGGCTTGCGGCGGGAGATGCATTTGTTGATGAGCATCTTCTGGATGCCGGGTATCCGTTCGTAGGGGATCTCGACGGCCAGATCCCCGCGGGCGACCATCACGCCGTAGACGTGATCGAGTATCTCATCGATGTGGTCGACCCCTTCCTGGTTTTCGATCTTGGCGATGATCCGGATCGGGCTTTTGCGCTCGTCCAGCAGGACCTGAATGGCCAGGACGTCCTCCTTGCTGCGCACGAAGGAATGGGCGATGAAATCGGCCTCCTGCTCGATGGCGAACCGGATGTACCGCCGGTCCTTCTCGTTGAGGGAGGGGAGGTTGAATTTCACCTTCGGGACGTTGACACTCTTGCGCCCTTCAATCCGACCGTCGTTTTGCGCCACACAGATCAGCGTATCCCCTTTCTTCTCCCGAACCTGAAGGTCCAGGTACCCGTCGTCGATCAGCAGATGGCTGTGCACCGGCACCTCGTCGACAAACCCCCGGTAGCTGACGTAGACGCCTTCTCGGGTCGATTCCTTTTTCGGATCGCCCCGCAAGGTGACGAGATCCCCCTTCGCCAGGATGATGGCCTCCGCTACGGGGGTGGTCCGGACCTCCGGCCCCTTGGTGTCGATCATCAGGGCAAGATGTTCGGACACTTGCCGGACGTTCCGGATCACCTCCAGAGAGCCATCGATATCCTGATGGGCGGTGTTGAGTCTCACCACGTCCATCCCGGCGTGGTGGAGCGCCGTGAGGAACGGCACGTCGCAACGCCTGTCGGAGATTGTGGCGACGATCTTCGTTTTTTTCCTGAACTCTGTTTTCATGGCGGCACTTCCCTTCCTTGTCTGGCACAAAAACATCCCGCAGCGAAGCGGGCAAACCATCGGCCCTCAGCCTGTCTGGAGTGACAGTTTACCACAGACGATAAAATATGTGTAAAGCTTCTGAATCTTGAATGCGCCCTTCACTAAGACCAAAGCGGGAAACCAGAACGCGCTACATTAGGCCCCCCTGGATTTCTCCGGGCGGTACTTCTTACGGGAGGTTGGAATTCACTTTGCTACATAAAGGAAAAAGGGTCAGATTCTCATCTAACCCCTTGTAATTCTATGGTAGCGGGGAGAGAGGCAGAATGCCGATAAATCAAGCCCGCGGAAAAACGCTCCTCGTTAAATGTCACCGCGATCTTTGTTGTCATCATTGATAATCTCTTGTTGCTCAGGGGTTCACGATCCCGTGCCCGATCGGACGGTCTCGACCGGAGTTTGAGGCCATTCGGCGCCCTGGAGTCCGCGTCAGCGGTCTCGAGGGCGAGGGCGCGAAAGGGAGACGTGTCTCGTCCTGAGCGTAGCGGAGGACGATTCATGCCACCGCCGATAATAAATGGACCCATCTTGTTTTTTCAGTGGACCAAGTAAAAGTTGCCGGTTTTGAGATTTGTGGGGTTAACTCCACCGATATTGGGGCTATCAAGGGTGTGGTAATGAGTGAACAGAAGGGGTATCGGAGGACGCGGAGCCGTCCGTGGAGAAAGTGCAAATGACGTGACGGGCTGGAGGGCTGGCGGGACGCCTGCCGAAAATGCATGGGCCGTGACGACCCCGGCGGCGCGGCCTGTGCCCTGATTGCAGGCGGCATGACAGCCCGGAAGACTGGCGCGCCATTTGCGTACCGCAGCAAGGGACATGACAGACCCGTCAGGGGCTGGCGTGGCCCTTGCCTCTTCTGGGTGGTGGTCGGGAATTCCCCCTTGGGGGGATGAAGGGGGGACCGAAAAGATGCAAGGGGCGTAACGGCCATCCGTCAGGTGGCCGGCGCGAACCTTGCCTACCGCTTCTTGGATCGTGTGCTTTTTATCAGACCTCTTTTCTGAACCCAGAAGATCTCAGAAGATCCATGTCAGAAGATCCATTGACAGCGGAAGTAGAATAAGAGATAATCACTCAGAAAATAGCATTTATGAGCGATTTCCATTGCAAAGCATTATTGTCATTGTTTTACGGTAAGGATGTTACCGCCAAGGGGAGGAGGGGCCATGGCTTTCGATCCATCCAAAATTGAAAAAATTGTTCAACTGGCAAGGTCCTATGGCGCAACGCGGCTGATCCTCTTCGGCAGCGCCATGGACACCCCTCAGACAGCCCGTGACGTCGATATCGCCTGTGACGGCGTTCCGGGATGGAAGCTCTTCGAACTTGCGGCGAAAATTGAAGACGAATTGGACATCCCTTTTGATATCATCCCTCTGACTCCCGCAACCCGTTTCACGCAGAACATCGAGAAAAAAGGGAAGGTTCTCCTATGATCTCGGAAGAACTGAGGGAAGAAATCGCCATCGAACTTGAGAATATCGAGACGGTATTGCGCGAACTATCCATTCTTCACGAGGATGCCAAAGAAAGAGAAGTATCGGTCCGTGAAAAAACAGCGGCGTCGGCATTCCTGGCGCAATTTTACAGCGGTATTGAAAATATTCTGAAGCGGATCAGCCGTTACAGCAATGTGCCCTTGCCTTCCGGGGAAATATGGCATGTCGAGCTCTTCAGGCGATTCTGCGAACCACCCTTCCCTTCCTTGCCCGTTCTTTTTGACGAATCCCTGTCGTCCGACCTGGCGCCCTACCGGAAATTCCGTCATGTGGTCCATCACGGTTATGGATTTCAGTTGGACTGGGAACGCATGGCAGAGGGGATAGAGCATGTGAACGACATTTACCAGCGCCTGAGAAAAAGGATCGACGATTATCTGGAGTCTCTTTGATCTGATTTCTCAACCTCCCGGTGCAATCCTGCTGGTCTTCTCCCCCAAGTTTTGCCTTGAAAAGAAGAATGGCCTGGAACGGACCCTTCTGCAATAAGCGGCCCCGTTGTCCCTGCATTACAGGTCGTCTACGGAAACCTAAACGAGTTTGTGCCCCCCGTAACCCCCCCCAAAGATGGTGACCTCGGCTCCGTATGGGTAATCTGCGCATCCTTTACGAGATCGGCGATGCGCAAGAGATTGTATGGATCAAGACCATCAAATGGAGAGGATCGGCATAAAATATCCGAAACCGTTTGGGTACAGCTCAAAATCATGGCCAGGAAGGAAGGCCGGACGATGAATGATCTGATAGGGCAGGCAAAGAAAAAAAAGGTATCCCCTCCCGTGGGGTTTCTTTTTGCTCTGAAGGTTGGAAATAGGGTTGGAAATGGATTTTTATGCAAAGAAAAAGGGGTCACGATTTTAACCGTAACCCCTTGTTATTGTTTTGGTAGCGGGGAGAGGATTCGAACCTCTGACCTTTGGGTTATGAGCCCAACGAGCTACCGGACTGCTCCACCCCGCGTCACCGTTCACGTTTTCCCTTTGGACTGCGATTCATAAACCAGGCTGGGTGAATTGTCAAGGTCTTTCTCATTTCCTGCCGAGGACGCTGTAAACCTCCGGAGGTTTGGCAAGACCGCGGATGACGGGAGAGGGCACTTTTTCCAGATTCACGAGATTGTCCACGATACGCGCCGTCTCGCCGCATATGAGGATCTGATTGGCCCGTGCGAGATTCTCCAGTCGCGAGGCAAGGTTTACGGTTGCGCCGAGAACGGTGTATTCCCTTTTCCGCGATGAACCGAAAATCCCGGCCATCACATCACCGGTCGCAATTCCGATCCCGATGGAGATTCTCCGCTCCGCGTCCGAGATCTTTTCATTGATTCCGGCGATCTCCTCACGGATGGCCAGCGCAGCCTGCACCGCCCGGCCGGCATCATCCCCGCCGCCGACAGGCGCCCCGAAAATTCCCATGATGCTGTCCCCGATATGCTTGTCCAGCGTCCCGTTGTGGCGGAAAATGATGTCGTCGAGAGGCGAGAAGTAGTGGAGATTGAGGAGATCAGAGAGTTCGGTGGGGTTGAGCTTTTCGGACAGGCTCGTGAATCCCCGGATGTCGGTGAACAGGACGCTCACGTTCACGCGCTTCGGCAGCAGGGCCGCACCGCTTCTCTGAAGCTCGATGAGAACCTGTTCCGAAACGAACTGCTTGAGCCTTTTCTTGATGTTGTACTCCCGGACCTTTGCCCGCAGCTCATCATTCTCGAACGGCTTCGTCAGGAAACCGTCGATCCCCTCGTTGACCGCCTCGATGGCGCTTGCCATCGTCGCATAACCGGTCAGCATGATCCGGGTGATCTCCGTGTTCAACCGGCCGATCTCGATCAGCGTCTCCAGACCGTCCATCCCCGGCATCCGGTAATCGGAGATGACCGTCTCGATATCCCGGCCGTCGCTGCGGATGATGGAGAGCGCCTCCTCCCCGTTTTCGGCAAGGACGATCCGGTAACCGTCCCTCTCCAACACCTTCTTCAGGGAGCGGCGCACCCCCTCTTCGTCGTCGACCACCATCAGACCGTTCATGCTTCCCTCCTTTTACAGGGGAGCTCGACGGTCAAGACCGTCCCTTTCCCCTCTGCGCTCTCAACACGGATCTGGCCGCCGTGTCGCCGGATGATCTCATGGGACAGATAGAGGCCGAGGCCCGTGCCCCGGCCGACCGCTTTTGTTGTAAAAAAGGGCTTGAAGATGTCCTTCAGATAAGCGGCGGGAATCCCGATTCCCGTATCGCGGCACTCGACAGCGACAATGTCGGCCGACGGCTGGCGCGTCGTCAGGGTGATCCGCCCTTTTCCCTCCGTAAGCGCCTGGAGGGCGTTGCGGATGATGTTGATCAGGACCTGCCCCAGGTTGGCAAAATTTCCCTCGACGGCCGGGAGTGCGTCGTCGTATGCCTTTACGATCTCCACCGGCAGGTTCTTGTACTGATTGTGGAGCACCCTGAGCGCATCATCGACGGCGCGGTTCATGTCCACCGCCTCCACATACGTCTGCGTCTGGCGCGACAGGTCGAGGAGGCTCCGGATGATTGCCGCCGATCGCCGGAGTTCGCCGATCGAAAAACGGAGGTCCTCGAGGATCTCGTCCCTTTTATCCGCCTGCATTTCCCATCCCGCGATCGTTTCGACGCTGGTCTCTACGAGACTCATTGCCCCTGCGATCGGGTTGTTCAACTCGTGAGCGGTCCCGGCCACAAGCTGGCCGATCGCGGCCAGACTCTCCGACCGGATCAGCTGTTGCTGCGTCCTCTCTTTCTCCGCCAGCGCCTCCTGCAGGGCCGCCGTCCGTTTTTCAACCTTCCTTTCGAGATCGCGGTTCAGCGCCTCCATGGCCTCGTAACTTCGCGCATTTTCGATCGCCGTCGCGGCCTGATTCGCCATCGTCGTCAGGAGCTCCAGATCCTCATCAACAAAAAGCTCGCCGGATTTTTTCTGGCCGAGGCAGATCAGCCCGGCCAGACCCTCCCTCGAGGGAATGGGAATGACCAGCACCGCGCCAAGCAGGTCGAAAAGACGGGCGAACGCTTCCCGGGTCTCCGCATCCGTCCCGAGCTTCTCCACAGCCACCCGGTTCAGGGGTCCTTTTTCCCACGTTAGAAAGCGGATCAGTGGAATAACGCCTTTGGGAGAGGGCTCCCCTTCCCCATCCGGTTTCTCCCTGTTATAAAAACGGAACACACCCCCTTCGGCCAGAACGAGAGATGCCCTTTCCACCTGAAGGGCATCGTGAATCACGTTCAGAAGGAGTCCCCGGATCTGCGAAATGCTGAGGATGGAGGCCATCTTCCCGCTGATCTCCCGGAGCAGCTCCCGGTAATCGTAGCACCCCCGGAAAAAAAGGCGGTCGATGAGGCTCTGCACCCGCTCCCGAAGGGGGGTGAACAACAGAACGATGATGAGCGCGAGGACCAGGGAAAGCACAAACGAATCGCCGCTGCCGGTGCTGAGAAAGAAGGTGTGGAAGAGAAAGATGACCAGGACATAGAGCGCGGTGAGAATGCCGGTGAGGAGGAAGTAGACCGTCCCCCGGCGGATGAGGGCGCCGATGTCCAGAAGATCATATTTGAGGACGCCGAAGGCGAGAAAAATGGCCGGTATGAAGCTGAAATTCCCCAGCGGATAGACAGGAACGCCGCTGACCGGAAGGATTGTGAAGGCGAGCAGAAGGGCGGAAAACCCCAGCCCCCCGAAGATGTATTTGATCCTGTTTCTCTGATGATTGTCCGCGGACTCCTTCATCGCGTGATAGAGAACCGCGAGACAGTAGATGACCGTAAAGGCGACCGTCGCCGAAAAGAGGTGAAACAGCACGCCGGCGCGGGCGATCCGACCGAAGGAATAGTGATGAAATCCATTCAAGTAGAGATCGGTTGGCACGATCGTCAGAAAAGCGATGCTGAACAGCCAGGCGGGAACCTCCAGCCACCGTCGTCCGCGGATGCCCAAAAATGCATGTACGAACAGGATATAGATGGGAATGCTGAAGACGAAGAAGAAATGGACCGTTCGGTCAACGCGAAGGGCCAGCCGCTCATCGGGCACAATGGAAACGAGGGCCATATCGGCATTGAATAGCGCGCCAAGGAGACAGATGCCGGCAAACAGGATGTTCGTCCGCTTCCTTCCGCCCCGCAGCAGCGAAACCAGGGCGAGGCCAAGCAGGACGATAAACCCCAGAAGCGGAGGAATGACGTATGCCGATACCGCCTGTAGGGCGTTCGGAACCATCTTTTCTACCCCCCTGCAAAAGGTTTTCTGCCGGGCGAAGCCACCCGCAATACAACCCCCGGGGGCTTCCGATGTTAGGGTCTGTTACAGATCCTAACCGCGGATCAGCGGCGATCAGAAGACGAACCCGGCGACGGCGATGACCGTGGTGAACCCGTGCGATTGAACGATGCTCGACTGGGTGATGTTTCGGGTGCTCACGATCTTTCCGCTGATCTTGAAGATCTCCTTTTTTTCGTCCCAGCTCTCATCGATATCGAAGTCGATGCCAAGGGTGGATGCGAGCATGGCCGCGGCAAGGTCTTCCGCATAGTCCCCCGCCTGGCGCTGGGTCAGGCCAAAAGCGTGATGCTCGCTGATATAGCCATATGTGCGCTTGTCGGCTGGGATGGCGCAGCCGACGGATGCCGCCAGCAGCCGCCTCGGTTCATTGCTGGAGCAACGGCTAAGAACGCAATAGGTTATGGCGCCCGCCTTGAGCTCCTTCAGGCCCCGCGCACGTGAGATCACCTGACAGCCGGGCGGCAGGATGCTGGACACCTGCACAAGATTGCATTTCTCGATGCCGGCGTCACGGAGAGCCAACTCGAAGGAATGAAGCTCCTCTTTGTGGAGCCCCACCCCTTTTGTAAAAAAAATCTGTTTGGGAACATAAACATTCAATGGTTTTTCTCCTTATGAGGTAATTGCAAAACTCTTCAAAACATGTTCCCCCTCCCTTGACGGATGGGGGTTAGGGGGTGGGTGAAGCTGCAACATGCTGATCGCATGGCAACCTCCCCCCCCACCCTAACCCTCCCCCGCCAGAGGGGAGGGTATTTATTGGTACTTTTGCGATTACCTCCATATATTAATTCTTTTCAGTGAGATAGCCCATGATCCGATAGACCAGTTTGGCCGCCAAAAAATCGGGCGCGACTACCCCCGGGATGGGGGCAAGCTCCACGACGTCGAAACCCCGGATCCGGCAGCGCTTCGCCGCCTCGCGAACGAGACGCAGAAGATCCCGCCAGGCAAGGCCTCCCGGTTCCGGCGTTCCCGTCGAGGGCATTACGGCCGGATCGAGAACATCGAGGTCGACCGTGAGGTAGAGATCCCCGTGCAGATCGCCGCAGATCGTCTCCCACCATGCCCCACCGTCGAGTATGAAATCCGCCGTATGGGTCCGGACGCGACCCTCCTCCATGAATTCAGCCTCCTCGACGCTCAAACTCCTTATGCCCGCCTGGATGAGGGGGTAGACGCCGGTGATGCGCCGGGCCACGGAGGCATGGCTGTAAGGCGTCCCCTGATAGGAATCCCGGAGATCGGCATGGGCGTCCAACTGAAGGACGGTAATCTCCGGATAAATTTCTTTCATCGCCTGGACGGCGCCGAAGGTGATGCTGTGTTCCCCGCCGAGCATGACAGGGATCTTCCCGTCGGCCGCGACCCGGGAAATGGTCCGGCGGACGGAGTCCACCATCTCGGCCGGTCCGCGGGCATCCGACTCGAGGGGCGGCAGGGTGTGGATGCCGGACCGATAGGTCTCCTTCCGAAGCTCCTCGTCATAGAGCTCCATGTTGCCGGAGGCATCAAGGATCGCCCCCGGTCCTCGCCGCGACCCGGACTGGTATGTCGAGGTCAGGTCATACGGAACGGGAATGACGACGAATGCAGCCTTCTTATATACTGTGAACGCAGGTGCGATGCCGCCGAAATTCATGAGGCTCCCCAGACAAGAAAAGCGCGCTTCCAACACACCACCGACAACCTGTCTACAAACAGATCAGGGGATTCCTTCGCCGGACGGCAGAGTGGTCTTCTCGCCGGCCAAGATCCGGGGGGGATGCCCGTTCTCGTTCTCGTTCGCCTTCGTCTCGCGGCGAAGATCCCGAATGGTCTTGTTCAGGCGGTTGATCGTTCTGGTCAGGCGGAACCGCTCTACGATCCCCATGAACCCCGTGAAAATGACCCCGGCGAGAAAAGAGAGGAAAATCAACATGTAAGTTGGGAGGGATCCCTTGAAGAAATCTAAACCAAGATAACGGAGTTTCACGGGGTCCGTATTTTCAAGTGAAAAGGTGATGATGAACATGACTAAAATCGCCACAATGATGGTATAGATTACTTTCATCCGCAGACCTCCCGCTGAAATTTCTTGAAAAATGGTCTGAGCTCCCGGGCCGTACCGGCGACATCATCAGGAATGACACGGACATTGCCGATAACGCTCATGAAATTTGTATCGCCTCCCCATCGGGGGACAACATGGATGTGGAGGTGATCGTCGATGCCTGCGCCCGCCGCCTTACCAAGATTAATGCCGAGGTTGAACCCCTCCGGCCTCATGGCTTCGGTCAGAACCCTGACGGAGAGATCCATAAAAGCAAAGAGCTCCTCTCTCTCCGCGGGAAGAAGCTCGCTCAGGCGGCTCAGGTGACGGAACGGAACGATCATCAGGTGGCCGCCGGTGTAGGGATAGCGGTTCACTATGATGTAGCCGCTTTTCCCCTCGCAGAGGACCAAGCCATCCCCCCGCGCGGCATCCTTGCAGAGAACGCAGCCCGTGGGCTTTTCCCCCCGGATATAGGCCGAGCGCCAGGGCGCAAAGATCGTGTCCATTCAGTAACCCTCAGCAGGACGGAAGAGCGTTCCAACGATCATTTCCGAACATCGGAGATCGTACCGGTCATCATACGGACGAGACCTCCGCGCACGAGCGGGGTGATTGAGATCACACTTCCCCCCGTATCTTTCGGTGGCGAGACCTCCGCGCACGAGCGGGGTGATTATAACGAGATGACGAAAAAAGACAAGGATTATTTGGGGCGGCCGCTCCCGTTTCGTTTGACTTTCCGCATGACTGACGTTAGAATGAGGCTGAAAAATGCAAGCAGGGGTTGAACATCATGATCGAATCCTCACTCGACAGACTGGCGCAACAGATCCTCGGCCTCGACGAGGCCTCCCTCTCCTCCCTCTGGGAAAAATACAAGAAGCGGATGGAGCATTTCGAACCCTCGCAGGAGTGGGAAAAGGCAGTCATCATCTTTTTCATCATCAACGCGGTCCGCGCCAAGAACCACATCTTCAACGAGCAACTCCTGCGGCAGCATGAGACCGGACCGGAAAAACCCCCGAAGGGAAAACCGGCGTTGCGGCTGGTGAAATCGTGATATCCCGGAATGGTTCAAAGAAATCGTCGCCCATGGGCGGCCGACTTCAATAACGCTGAGTTTCTCACAGGGTGACCCTCGATGAATCGTGAAGCGGCGCGGACCCGGATCGAATCCCTCCGGACAACCCTTCTCCACCATAACCGACGTTACTACCAGATGGATGATCCGGAAATCACCGACGCCGACTATGATCTCCTCCTCCGGGAGCTGAACGATCTGGAACTGGAATTTCCCGATCTCATCACGCCGGACTCCCCGACACAGCGCGTCGGCGCACCCCCGCTGGAAAAATTCGGCGCCGTCACCCACCGGACCCCGATGCTCAGCCTGGCCAACGCCTTCTCCGGCGAGGAGATCCGTGAATTCGACCGCCGCTGCCGACGGTTTCTGGGAAGCGACGACCCTATTCACTATGTCGTGGAGCCAAAGTTGGACGGCCTCGCCGTGAACCTTCTCTACGAGTATGGCCGGCTGACGGTGGGCTCGACGCGCGGGGACGGCACTGTAGGTGAAGACGTCACGTTGAACCTCCGGACGATCCCGGCGATTCCCCTTTCCGTCCCGCGAATGGAGGATCCGCCCCCTCCGCCGGGAGGCGGAATGGCGGCCGTGCCGGAGAGGATCGAGATTCGGGGGGAGGTCTGCATGGAGCGGGAAGCCTTCCGCAACCTGAACATCCGCCGGACGGAACAGGGCGCCCCCCCCTTCGCCAATCCCCGCAACGCGGCGGCGGGATCGCTCCGCCAGCTCGACTCGCGGATCACGGCGCGACGACCGCTCACCATGTTCTGCTATGCAATCGCAACGGCGGAGGGGGTTGCCTTCCGAACGCACGAAGCGGTCCTCCGGACGCTCGCCGCCTGGGGTTTCCAGGTGAATCCGCTGATCCGTCCCGCGGTAGATATCGAGGAATGCATTCACTATTACCACCAGATCGGCCAAATGCGCGACAAGCTCCCCTACGAGATCGACGGTATCGTGATCAAGGTAAACGACCTCCTGCTGCAGGAGCGCCTCGGCGCCGTCTCCCGCAGCCCGCGCTGGGCGGTGGCCTGTAAATTCGCGGCCGTCCGGGAGAGGACGGTGATCGACGACATCGTGGTTCAGGTCGGCCGCACGGGCGTCCTGACGCCGGTCGCCGTCATGAGGGCGGTCCGGGTCGGCGGCGTCATGGTCAGCCGGGCGACCCTCCACAACGAGGACGAGATCCGCAAAAAAGATATCCGCATCGGGGATACGGTGATGATTCAGCGGGCGGGTGACGTCATTCCCGAGGTCGTCGAGGTCGTCCAAACCGCAAGAATCGGCTCTGAAAAACCCTTCGTCATGCCGGAGACCTGCCCGGAATGCGGCTCCCGGGTCGTCCGAATGGAGGGCGAGGTTGCCCACCGGTGCATCGGCATGGCCTGCCCGGCCCAGATCCGCGAGCATATTGCCCACTTCGCCTCCCGCGGGGCGCTGGACATCGATGGGCTGGGGGACAAAGTGGTCGCACAGCTCGTGACGAACGGTCTGATCCATGACCCGGCCGACCTCTTCTTCCTGACGAAGGAGAAGCTTCTCGGCCTTGAGCGGATGGCCGAAAAATCGGCGTCGAATCTGCTGGAGGCGATCGGCCGGGCGAAAAGCCCGCCGCTGGACCGCCTGATCTTTGCCCTCGGCATTCGCCACATCGGGGAACAGACGGCAAAGCGACTCGCGCAGGCCTGCGGCAAGCTGGACGCCCTGATGGCCGCCACCTCGGAAGAGCTGCAGACCGTCCGGGATATCGGTCCCGAGGTTGCCGCAAGCATCGTCGGCTTCTTCCGGGAAGCGGCAAACCTTCAGGTGATCCAAAAACTCCGCAGTGCGGGCATTACCCCCATGGAGACGGCGCGGCTGCAGGCCGCACCCCTTGCGGGTAAAACATTTGTATTTACGGGAACGCTTTCCCGAATGGGCCGAAACGAGGCCAAGGCGCTCGTGGAATCGATGGGGGGGGCGGTCGGCAGCGCTGTAACGAAGACGACAAACTACGTCGTCGCAGGGGAAGCCGCTGGTTCCAAGATAGAAAAGGCGCGGCAGCAGGGGATCGCCATCCTTGATGAGGCGGCGTTTCTCGCACTGACAGGAATCAAGGTAGTACCATGTAACTCTTAAATACAAGCTCAAATCAATCCCCTCCCCCTTGGCGGGGGAGGGTTAGGGTGGGGGGAAAAGTTGCCACGAAGACGCCAAGTTGTTGCTTCACCCTCCCCCTGCCCCCCTCCCGTCAAGGGAGGGGAATATACGAAAGATAAAGTGTTACAAGGTAGTAGAATGAAAAAACGATATCACGTCCTCATCTCCGGCCGCGTCCAGGGGGTCTTCTTCCGGGCCAACACCCGGAAACAGGCGCGCGCGCTCGGGCTCACCGGCTGGGTCCGGAATCTCCCGGACGATCGCGTGGAGACGGTCTTCGAGGGGGAACAGAAAGAGACCGAGGCGATGCTCGCCTGGTGCCGGACCGGGACGCCGCCCGCCAGGGTGGATCATCTCGAGATTGCAGAGGAAAGCGCCGCAGGCGGCTTCACCGACTTCGATATCGTCTATTGACGCCCTTCTCTATGTGAATTCCTTCCAGGCTTCGCCGAATCCTTCGATCGCGCCCAGGATCGTGGCGTCGTCCACACAATAGGCGATCCGGATATGGCCGGGACCGTAGAAGCCACTCCCCGGGACGGTCAGTATCCGCCGCTTCCGGAGCGCGTCGGCGAAACGGACATCGTCGGCGATGGGCGTTTTGGGAAACAGATAAAAGGCCCCTTCCGGTTTGGTCACCCGGTAACCAACGGAGGCGAGACCGTCGCAGAGGAGATCCCGTTTTCTCCGGTAGGTCTCCACATCCACCCGCACCCCTTGAAGACCGGCGATCGCCCGCTGCATCAGCGCGGGGGCGTTCACAAAACCGAGGATCCGGTTGCAGAGGATGATGCCTTCCAGCACCTCCCCGAGACCGCCCATGGCAGAATTCACGGCGATATAGCCGATCCGTTCGCCGGGAAGGGAGAGACTCTTGGAGTAGGAGGAGGCGATGAAGCTGTGGGGATAGATCTTCATCACGCTCGGCACCGTAACCCCGTCATAGACGATCTCGCTGTAGGGTTCGTCGGAGATGAGGCAGATCTCCCGGTTGAGCGCTTTCCCCCGTTCGGCGAGAAGCGCCGCAAGCCCCCGGATCGACGCCTCGTCATAGACCTTCCCCGTCGGGTTGTTCGGCGAGTTGATCAGGACGGCCTTGGTTTTTTCGGTGATCGCCTCACCGATCGCGTCGAGATCGAGGGAGAAATCCTCCCGCGGCGGGATGATCCGCGTTTCTCCACCGGCATTGTCCACATAGAAACGGTACTCCACGAAGAAGGGGGCCGGAATGATCACCTCTTCTCCCGGGTCGAGAATCGTCTTCAGGATGACGTTCAAAGCCCCGCCGGCGCCGCAGGTCATCACGATCTGATCTGCCGAGAGCGCAACCCCGCGGGAGGCGCTCAGCTCCGCGGCGACGGCCGCTCGGGCCTCCGGATATCCGGCGTTCGGCATGTACATGTGCTTCCCGGGGATCTCGGCGGAAACAAGCTCACACAGCCTTGCCTTGACGGCCTCCGGGGGATCGATATTCGGATTTCCGAGGCTGAAATCGAAGACATTTTCCGCACCGTGCTTCTGCTTGAGACGACCCCCTTCCTCAAACATCTTCCGGATGAAGGAAGACTGTGTGATAAATCCATTGATCTTCTTCGCGATGGCCATGGCAAACCCCTTTATTATGATTCCACGATTCATACCCCGGCTTCAACGGGGCAGCCTGGATACTGCCTTCCCACTGTCACGGCCGCTTCCCGCTGTCAAGAGAAATGTGCGGAGATCTCCGCCGGCCGGCCGGTCTTGAAACGATGCCCGGTCATTGCCGTTTTATTATGCAACCGCACATGCGATCTGCCTTGACATTTTCGGGGGTTTCTTCTAATCTCCTGACAACAAATCAAGTTCAAGGGCCTGTCGTCTTTCGCTATCGTTAAGGAGCGGGGGGATGTTGCGGTCCGCCGGAGGAGATAAACCGATGCCGATTTTTGAATTCAAGTGCCGAAAATGTGGAGAACCTTTTGAGGTCCTCTTCCGGAGCCGGGAGGATAAGACAGCCGTCGCCTGTCCGAAGTGCGGATCGAAGAAGGCGGAGCGGCTTTTGTCCGCCTTTTCCGGAAAGATCGGCAACACCTCCGCCGGCGGCGCCGAGTGCGGAAGCTGCGCCGCAACCAGTTGCGGCCCTTCCTGAGGACACTGACCGGTCATGGCCGTGGGTCATGAGAAAATGGATAGCATTTTCCCTTTGCGAACAGGCGGCGGCGACCGCTTGACCCATCCCATGAAAGGAGTTCACGAACATGAACATTCTGATTTTCGGACCGAATGGCAGCGGCAAGGGAACCCAGGGCGCGGTGGTTCAGAAGCGGTATGGCGTCCCCCACATCGAGACGGGCGTGATCTTCAGGGAAAACATTAAGAATGGAACGGAACTCGGCAAAAAAGCAAAGGATTTTATCGACGGCGGCGAGCTGGTTCCCGATGCGATCACCGTCCCGATGATCCTGAACCGGCTTCGGGAGGCGGATTGCAAAGGCGGCTGGCTCTTGGATGGTTTCCCCCGGAATCTCGCGCAGGCGGAGGCCCTCAGGAAGGCGCTTCAGGAGGCCGGGATGAAGCTCGACTACGTCATCGAAATCCTCCTTGACCGTGAGATCGCCAAGAAGCGGATCATGGGCCGCCGGCTCTGCGCCACGGACAACAACCACCCCAACAACATCTTCATCGACGCGATCAAACCTGCAGAAAAAGATGGGAAGCCGGTCTGCCGCGTCTGCGGCTGCGACAAACTGACCGCCCGGGCCGACGATCAGGACGAGGCGGCGATCGACAAGCGCCACGGGATCTACTACGACACGATGACGGGAACGCTGGCCGCCGTGAACTACTTCAGGGCGCGCGCCACAATTCTCGATGTGGACGGCACACCCGGCGTAAAGGAGGTCTCCCGAGCCCTCCTCGCGAAGCTGGTGTAGCACGGCAGTATCTGCGAACGATGAAAACGGGGATTTTCTGACTAACAATTCATTGTAACAGGAGGCGGAGACATGAAGAAACTGATGGTTGCGGTTGCGCTGCTGATGATCGCCACGCCCGCGTTTGCCAAGAAGGCCTGCGAAGAGCTCAAGGCGGAGATTGACGCCAAGATTCAGGCGAACGGTGTGAAGGCCTATACCCTGGAGATCGTTCCCAACGAACAGGTCAAGGACGGAAAGGTCGTCGGAAGCTGCGACGGGGGAACAAAGAAGATCCTCTACACGCGCGGGAAATGATCCTTTGCGGCGCTTCTTCCCGCAATGGCGCCTGTGTGATGACCATCGACGAATTGACGGCCAAGGGACCAGGTGCCCTGATCGCCGGAATCCGTGTTGAAGGGTATCCGCGGGATGGTTGCGGATATCCTTGAGGATCGGCGGCGTCCGCTATCCTTACTGCTTTCATAAAAATGAGCGGGGATTACGGGTCCGGGCAAACCGCAAGACCGCTGAAACCGCTTAATGGTGCACGTCAGGTAAAACCTCCTCCAAAGCGTTTTGCTCCATTCTCCACCCCCGGCGCAGAGAACGGAGTTTTCTGGTCCCTTTCTTTACTCTTGCGGATAATCATGATAAAAGGCCGCCCAAAGGGACAAGCAGTTATGGACAACATCCGAAATTTCAGCATCATCGCCCATATCGACCACGGAAAGTCGACGCTCGCCGACCGACTGATCCAGTTCACCGGCATCGTGGAAGACCGCAATTTTCAGAACCAGATCCTCGACAACATGGATATCGAGCGGGAGCGCGGAATCACGATCAAGAGCCAGGTCGTCTCGCTTCCCTACCGCGCGAAGGACGGCCGGAGCTACACACTGAACCTGATCGACACGCCGGGCCACGTCGATTTCACCTACGAGGTATCGCGGTCGCTAGCCTCCTGCGAAGGGGTGCTGCTCTTGATCGACGCCGCGCAGGGCGTCCAGGCGCAGACGCTCGCCAACCTATACCTGGCGATGGAGCACAACCTGGAGATCATCCCGGTCATCAACAAGATAGATCTTCCCTCGGCGGACATCGAGCGGGTGATCGAGCAGATCGACTCGGAACTGGGCCTGGATCCGGACACCCATCTGAAATGTTCGGCCAAGGCGGGAATCGGAATCGAGGAGATACTGGAGGCGATCGTGGCGCGGATTCCGGCGCCCAACGGGGATCCGACGGCGCCGCTCGCCGCGCTGATCTTCGACGCGAAGTACGACTCCTTCCGGGGAACGGTCATCCACTGCCGCATCTTCGACGGGACGGTAAAGGCAGGAGACATCATCCGTCTGGTGTACAACAACGCCACGCATCGGGTGGAGGAGGTCGGCCACTTCCTGCTCCAGCGTCAGAAGCTGGAGAGCCTCTCCGCGGGGGATGTCGGCTACATCATCGCCGGTGTGAAGACCGTATCGGACGTCCGCACCGGAGACACGATCACGCTTGAGAACCGCCCCTGCCCGAAGCCGCTGCCGGGCTTCAAGGAGGTCAAGCCGGTCGTCTTCGCCTCGATCTACCCGATCGCCTCGGACGATTACACGGACCTGGCCGACTCTCTGGACAAATTCAAGCTCAACGACGCCTCGTTCATCTATGAAAAAGACTCTTCCGTCGCCCTTGGCCAGGGGTTCCGCTGCGGTTTTCTGGGGTTGCTCCATCTCGACATCGTCCAGGAGCGCCTGGAGCGGGAGTACGACCTCTCGATCATCCTCTCCGTCCCGAGCGTCCGCTACCGTTTCACGCTGAAGGATGGAACGGTCCTGTTCGTGGACAATCCGGCCCACTATCCCGAACCGATGTCGATCATCAAATCCGAGGAACCATTTATCCGGGCGGCGATGATGCTTCCCGAACGCTATCTCGGCGCAGTCATGAAGCTCTGCATGGACAAGCGAGGGATCAACTCGACACTGAACTACCCGAACCCCGGCCGGGCGGAGCTGATCTATGAGATGCCGCTTTCCGAAGTGATCTTCGACTTCTACGACCGCTTCAAGTCGGTTACGCAGGGTTACGGCTCGTTCGACTACGACCTGATCGACTATCGCGAGAGTTCCCTCTCCCTTCTCGACATCCTCGTGAACGGCGAAAAGGTGGACGCCCTCTCGCAGATCGTCCACCGCGAACGGGCTCGCGCCCGCGGCCTCCAGGCCTGCGAACGGCTGAAGGAGGAGATCCCGAGGCAAATGTTCAAGATTGCAATCCAGGGGGTGATCGGCGGTGAGATCGTCTCCCGGACGACAATCTCCGCCTTCCGGAAGGACGTCATCGCGAAGTGTTATGGAGGCGACATCAGCCGAAAGCGGAAGCTCCTCGAAAAACAGAAAAAGGGCAAGAAACGGATGAAGATGATCGGTAACGTCAGCATCCCGCAGAGCGCCTTCCTCGCCGTGCTGAAGTCGGATACGGAATGAGCGAGAGCACCGATTTTCCGGGTCTCTACGTCCACATCCCCTTTTGCGTCCGGAAGTGCACCTATTGCGGTTTCTACTCAACCACAAACCGGACGCGGATCCCCGCCTTTCTTGCCGCCCTGAGACGGGAGACAGCGCTCTACCGGGGGTGGGCCGATTCCTTTGATACGCTCTACATCGGCGGGGGCACCCCTTCCGTCTTGTCCGCGACGGATCTGGAGGGGATGATCGCCGGGCTCCGGAGAGCCTTTGCAATCACCGAGGATGCGGAGGTGACCGTCGAGGTCAACCCGGGCGATATCAACCCGCCTCTGCTGGCGTCGCTCCGTCGCTCCGGGGTGAACCGCCTGAACATCGGCGTCCAGTTCTTCGACGACGATTCGCTTGCGCTGCTCGGCCGCCGCCACACGGCCCTTCATGCCATCGGCGCCATCCACCGGGCGCGCGACGCCGGCTTCGAAAACATCGGTCTGGATCTGATCTACGGTCTTCCCTCTTCCCCGGCAGGAGGGGCAAATGGGGACATGATGCCGCATCGTGTCCCCATTTGCAATCACCTAACAACATGGCTTGCCACCCTGGATACGGCCATCGGCCTCAACCCCGACCACCTCTCCTGCTATCAGCTCACGCTGGAAGAGGGAACACCTCTTGCGGAGAGATGCCGGCGCGGAGAACTCATCCTCCCCGATGAATCACGCCAGGCGGACTTTTTTCTCAGGACGGCGGAAATCCTGGAAGAGGAAGGTTATCTCCACTACGAGGTCTCAAATTTCGCCCGCCCCGGCCGGGAATCGAGGCACAACCGCAAATATTGGAACCACGTCCCCTATCTGGGACTCGGTCCCGCCGCCCACTCCTTTTCGGGGCGCGAGCGGCGCTGGAACCGCAGCTCCGTTGACGCCTATATCGGCGATCTGAAATCGGGGCGGGAACCCATTGAATCGAGGGAAATCCTGAGCGACGAACAGCTCCGTATGGAGGCGCTCTTTCTCGGCTTCCGGACACGCCGGGG
>JAHIMW010000073.1 GCA_018896355.1 Pseudomonadota bacterium | reverse complement strand
GGCCCCCGTGCGCCGAAAGATTCGACGCGGGCAGGAGGATCAGCAGGATTGCGAAGTGGTTTCTATGATTTCCAGTTGCTGCTGGATATCTGTTTTTTCTTCCTGTATAATCCGTCACCATCGCGCGGTGGAAGTTGCCGCGTCAAACACCCCTGATCGGCTGGCTCGTCGGTCTCGGGGTCTTGTTAACAGGTTTGGTGCGTTAGGGTCAATATTTCAGGAGGTGAGGCCATGAAAGGGAAGGATGTCGATTATTTCGTTGCCCTGTACGATGTGGCAAAGGCGATCAATGCCTCCCTGGATCCTTTGAAGGTCCTGGAGAAGATCGTGCAGTGCGTGGTCAAGGCCATGAATGTAAAGGCCGGCAGCATCCGGCTCCTCGACTCCCGGGGGCGGATGCTGGTGTTGGGGGCGGCGAGCGGCCTCTCCAAGGGGTATGTCCGCAAGGGCCCCATCCTGATCGAGGAGAGCGGTCTCGATCGCAAGGTGCTCAAGGGCCGGTCCATCTGGCTGGAGAACGCGCAGACGGCCAAGGATTTCCAGTATGGCGCTATGGCGAAGGCGGAGGGGATCAAGTCCGTCCTCGTCGTGCCGCTCATGCTGGAAAGGAAGGCGATCGGTGTGCTGCGCGTCTACGCGGACCGGATCCGGAAATTCCATGCTGAAGAGCTCAAATTCATGAAAGCGGTGGCCAACCTGAGCGCGATCGC
The DNA here is from genome assembly GCA_018896355.1 of Pseudomonadota bacterium. GTDB lineage: Bacteria > Desulfobacterota > Syntrophia > Syntrophales > UBA5619 > UBA5619. The sequence goes on along the minus strand of JAHIMW010000073.1, from coordinate 2,384 downwards.
CCTCGACAACGCCCGCATGCACGAGACGCTCCAGACCCGCTGCGATCTGATGGCGGCGCATAAATACCGCATCGACGACAATTGAAAGGAGGTCCGTATGATTCGCCTTGGCATCAACGGTTTTGGCCGGATCGGACGGCAGGTTCTGAAGGCCGTCCTGATCCGATACCCTGAGTCCCTTCAGGTCGTGGCGGTCAATGACCTCTTCGATGTGGAGACAAACGCCCACCTGTTCAAGTACGATACGAACTACGGCCGCTACCCGGGGAGGGTGGGCGTCCGGAAAGACCGCTTCATCATCGACGGGAAACCGATCAGAAGCCTGGCTTTCCGCGATCCCGCGTCCATACCTTGGGACGACGTGGGGGTCGATATCGTGATCGAGAGCACCGGTCTCTTCCTGACCGGTCCGAAGGCCGCCGCCCATCTCCAGGCCGGGGCGAAGAAGGTGATCATCAGCGCCCCCGCCAAGGAAGAGGATCTCACCGTCGTGATGGGGGTCAACCACAAGGACTACAAACCAAGGAAACATCATATCGTATCCAACGCCTCCTGCACGACGAATTGCCTCGCGCCGCCGGTGATGGTCGTTCACGAAGCGTTCGGCATCGAAAAGGGGATGATGACGACGGTTCACTCCTATACGAACGACCAGCGCATTCTCGACCTGCCCCACAAGGATCTCCGGCGCGCCCGTGCGGCGGCGATGAACATCATCCCGACGACGACCGGCGCGGCGAAGGCCATCGCGCTGGTGATTCCGGCCATGGATGGCCGTTTCGACGGCTACTCGCTCCGCGTGCCGACGCCGACGGTCTCCATCGTCGATTTTGTGGCCGAGCTCAAGACGAAGACGACGACGGAGGAGCTGCGAAAGGTCCTCCGCGACGCCGCGAAGAAGAGGCTCAAAGGGATCATGGCCTGCGAGGAGTCCGGTCTGGTTTCAATGGACTTCAAGGGGGACGCCCACTCCTCGATCGTGGATATCGAATTCACGCAGGTGCTCCGCGACAACATGGCGAAGGTCGTGGCCTGGTACGACAACGAGTGGGGCTACTCCTGCCGGGTGGCGGATCTGGCCCAATACATCGGGGGGAAGGGGCTTGGGTAAAAACGGCGCGAAAACCCGCATCCTGGTCATCGACGATGACGCCGTGGCCTGCGAGTTCCTCCAGGAGGCGCTCCTCATGACCGGTTACGAGGTCGATTCGTTCACGTCCGCGCGGGAAGCGCTGAAAAGGGATCTCTCCGGATACCATCTCCTCCTCTCCGACATCCGGATGCCGGATATCGACGGTATCGAGTTCCTCCGGAAGGTTCACGAGCGGTGGCCGGAGCTGCCCGTGGTCCTTATGACCGCCTTCGGTTCGCTCGAGACGACGATGGAGGCGCTGCGTTTCGGCGCCTCGGATTACATCAGCAAACCATTCTCGCCGGACGCGATCCGGTCGATGGTCCGGAAGATGCTCGATGTCCGGGAACTTCAGCAGCTCCGGACGCAGGGCCAGGGGGAGACCCGGGAAGAGCCCCAGTTCATCGGTTCATCCGCCGTGATGGTCGATTTCTACAAGCAGATCGCCCGGGTGGCCGACGCCTCGGCGAGCGTTCTGATCAGCGGGGAGAGCGGAACGGGCAAGGAATTGACGGCCCGTTCCCTGCACCAGTTGAGCGCCCGGCGTGACAAACCCTTTCTTACCGTCAACTGCGGCGCTATTCCGGAAACGCTGCTGGAGTCGGAGCTCTTCGGGTTCGAGAAGGGGGCCTTCACCGGGGCCGACCACATGCATGCCGGGCTCCTGGAGACGGCCCGGCACGGGACGATCTTTCTTGATGAGATCACAGAGATGTCGCCGGCGCTCCAGGGAAAGCTCCTCCGCTTCATGCAGAACGGGGAGGTGAGAAGGCTCGGCGGCCATGAGGCGAGGCATGTGGGGGTCCGGGTGGTCGCGGCGGCGAACCGCGACATCGACACGGAGGCCGGCGCCGGACGGTTCCGGTCCGATCTGCTCTACCGCTTTGTTGTACGTCTCCAGGTGCCGCCGCTTCGGGCGCACAGGGAAGATATTCCGCAACTCATCGAGTCTTTCCTGAAGAAGTGGGGATACCCTACGGTGCGCATCTCCGACGAGGCGATGGAGCTTTTCATTGGTTATGACTGGCCGGGGAATGTTCGCGAGCTGGAGAATGTCCTCCGGCAGACCCTGCTCCTCTCCCCGTTTGCCGTGATCCTGCCGGAAAACCTCCCCGGTAAGTTCCGTCCGGTTCCCGCTGCCGAGTCGTCCCTCCTGTCGCCGCTCGACAAGGCGGAACGGCAGCAGATCCTCCAGACCCTGGAGAGCACCGCCTGGAATCAGAGCCGGACCGCCCAGCGGCTGGGGATCGAT
>JAHIMW010000072.1 GCA_018896355.1 Pseudomonadota bacterium | reverse complement strand
CCTCCCGTCAAGGGAGGGGGGACATATTTTGAAGAGCTTTGCAATTACGTCACCTGAGGTTAATAAGGTCATATCAGTGAATGGCGAATGGCTCGAACAAACATTTTTTGATTTAAAAAGTCAACATATTTTTCGCCTCATTCTCCGGTATTGTGGTAAAATCACCCTCCGGCGGGAATCAGGACCCCATGAAGCGGGGCCGTTCGCCGAACGATCCAATAGGGCAGCACAAATCGGGCAGGAAGAAGCGACATCCCGAACCGGCTTTTCCGCCATACCTTTCCGGAGGGACCATGCCATTGAATAAGATGCTTAAAAAGTCGTTCGGCGGCTACGACCAGGTCGTTGGTGATATCTGGGGCGGATTTGCCGCCATGCTGGTGGCGCTGCCCGCGGCCATCGCCTACGGGATTGCCGTCTATGCGGTGCTGGGACCGCAATATGTCGCATATGGTTCCATAGCCGGCATCATCGGTGCGATTGCACTCGGCATGATTGCTCCGCTGCTTGGCGGATCGCCGCGGTTGATTTCCGCGCCTTGCGCCCCTGCCGCCGCCGTTATGGGCGCGCTGGCGGCAGAGATCATAAAGACCGGCAATGTCTCGCCCGAAAACGCCGTTGTTGTTCTGATCTTTGTGGGACTTCTGGCAGGGATGCTCGAACTCGTTTACGGGGCGCTGGGAGGCGGACGTTTTATCAAGTACATCCCCTATCCGGTCGTCTCCGGTTATCTCAGCGGTGTCGGTGCGCTGATTATGCTGAGCCAGTTCCCGAAACTTCTGGGTTTGCCCAAAGGGATCTCCGTCATGAGCGGGATGTTGACGCCTTCTCATTGGCAGGGGACTGGAATACTGGTCGGTGTAATCACGATTGCCGGCGTCCTGGCGGCGCCGAGGTTGGTCCGGGCGGTTCCTGCCGTCATTCTTGGTCTTTTTGCAGGCTTACTCGCTTATTTTGGGATCAGTATTTTCATCCCGGAGTTGAGAACGCTCGCCGACAATAGACTGGTCATCGGCCCGCTGTTTCAGGAAAGCGGCTCCTTCACCACGATGCTCAAGGGCCAATGGAGCGCCTTTTCCAATGTGCGGCCGGCGGATATCGCTTCCTTGATTATGCCGGCGGTGACGCTATCGGTGCTGCTCTCGATCGACACGCTGAAGACCTGTGTGGTCATGGACACCATGACCCGCAGCCGTCACAATTCCAATCGCGAGCTGATGGGCCAGGGTTCGGCGAATATCGTCTCCGCCCTGCTCGGGGGCATGCCCGGATCGGGCACAATGGGGCCGACCCTTGTGAACATCGGAAGCGGCGGACGGACAAGACTTTCCGGTTTCCTGGAAGGGATCTTCGCGCTCATAGCCTTTCTGATGCTGGCCTGGTTCATTGCCTGGCTCCCCATCGCCGCCCTCGCCGGAATTCTGATGGTGGTCGCCTGGCGAATGATCGATTTTCGCAGCGTCCTCCTTCTGAGACAGAGGTCCACCGTACTCGATTTCTGCGTGATCGCATTGGTCGTAATCACCGCGGTTTACTTCAACCTCATTGCCGCCGCAGGTGTGGGAATGGGGTTGGCCATCCTGTTGTTCATCCGGGAACAGATCCGGGGCTCGGTCATCCGGCGCAAAATTTACGGAGACCAGATATCCTCCAAGCAATACCGGGTTCAGGAAGAAAAGGAGCTGCTGCAGCAGTACGGGAACTTGATCACCATTGCCGAACTGCAGGGCAGCCTTTTTTTCGGCACGACGGACCAGTTGTTTACCGAGATCGAACCGGATCTCAAGCGGAGCCGGTTTTTGATCCTTGACATGCGGCGTTTACAGTCCGTCGATTTCACCGCCGTCCATATGTTGGAGCTGTTTGGAGACATTATGAAGGAGAGGGAAGGCTATCTCATATTCAGCCATCTCTTGCCGACGCTCCCCACTGGACAGAACCTCGAGGCCTATTTCAACCAGCTCGGCCTCTTGAAACTCGGCCGAAACGTAAAGATTTTCCTGACCCTGGATGAGGCGATGCAATGGTCGGAGGATCAAATCCTGGATGAGCATCGTGGGGCGCAGACCGGGAAGGACCAACCGCTTGGGCTGGCTGAAATCGAATTGTTGCGGGAATTTGAGAATGTGGACGGTTTGCCTTTCATGAAGGCCTGCGTCGTCGAACTCTCTTTCAAGGCGGGCGAGACGCTTTTTCGCCGGGGGGATACCGGCGACGAACTGTTCATCATCCGCAGGGGCATCGTACGGATTGTTCTTCCTCTGGAAAATGACCGCTATCACATTCTCACCACCTTCGGCCGCGGTAACTTTTTCGGCGAGATCGCTTTTCTCGATCGTGGCGCACGATCGGCAGACGCGGTTGCCGATACGGACACCGACGTTTTCGTCATCTCACGTCTCCAATTCGATGAGGTTTCGCGATCCGACCCCACGCTGGGTGTGATGCTTTTCGCCCGTATTGCCCGAGGTCTTGCCCTGCGTCTCCGCTATACCGACGCCGAGCTTAGGGCGCTGAAAGAGGCGTGAGACAATATTGACGCACTCGTAAAAAGTCCAAAATTTCCTCCCCCTTGACGGGGGAGGGTTAGGGTGGGGGTGAAAAGGGTCTGCATTTCAGTCAGTTGTTACCCCCTCCCCTTAATCCCCTCCCGCCGGGGGAGGGGAGATTTCGCTT
>JAHIMW010000071.1 GCA_018896355.1 Pseudomonadota bacterium | reverse complement strand
TATGTTTTTACCGCTTCCGACGGCTATACCGTTTTTGCTGCTGATGATTCACCACATCCCAGGTTTTTCGGCTGCTTCCCGAGAAAGATAAGGAAGTACGCACTGGAAGAAAAGCTGCTGACTTTGCAGGATGCTATCCGCTCCATGACCTCGCTGCCGGCGGCGAAGTTCAAAATAAAGGGCCGGGGCATGATTGCGGTCGGCAACTATGCGGACATCGCGGTGATTGACCTTACGAACTTCAAAGACAACGCCACGTATCCGGAGCGCGGCCTTTACTCCGAGGGGGTGGGTTATTTACTGGTCAACGGTGTCCTGTCCATCGATCAGGGCAAGCTGACCGGTGACCGGGGCGGACGGGCCGGCGTTCGGGATCGAACAGACATGAAATTAAAAGGAGGGAAAAATGAATAAAAGGATATTGTTCTGCATAACGTTGCTGTCTTGCATTTTATTGGCCGGCACCTCACCGGCCTGCACGGATTTCCTGGTCAAGGCCACGGATGGTACGGTAGTGGTCGGCAGATCGATGGAATTCGCGCTGGGCATAGATTCCAATATCGTGGTCTATCCCCGGGTTACGAAAATGGTCAGCCAGGGACCGGACAACGCGACCGGCATCAGCTGGCAGCCGAAATACGGTTATCTGGGGGTCTGACGCCTTCCAGGAGCCGATGGCCTTGCTGGACGGGATCAATGAGGCCGGACTGTCCACTGAATTCCTCTGGTTCACTGAAGCCAAATATAATGAAGCCGCCAAGGGCGACAAAAACTGGCTCGCTGTAACTGACCTGGGACACTGGATACTGGGCAACTTTGCCACTGTTGACGAGGTCAGGCGGGCGATCATGAAGATCAAGGTGATCGGCGTTTACGTGCCGCAACTAAAGCAAATACCCGGATTTCACGCCGCGGTGCATGACGCCAAAGGCAACAGCATTGTCATCGAGTTCACTGACGGTAAAACAAAGGTCTTTGACAACCCGACCGGCGTGATGACCAATAAGCCGACCTTTGACTGGCAGTTGACCAATTTGCGCAACTACATTAACTATATACCCCTCTGCGAAAAAGTGATATCTTATCAATTATTCCTTGGGGACTATGTAATGTTTCTCATGAAGAACATCTCGCTGTCCATACAGGCCGCACTTATCCTCATCCTGCTTCTCATGCCTCATCCCCTGTATGCCGCAGCCGGAGACACGCTGCGGGTTACTAAACCGGACGTTAATGTTCGAGAGCGACCGGATATTGCTTCCCGGGTAACACTGAAGGTGCAGAAAGATACCGTCGTCACTGAACGATCGCGACAGGGAGAGTGGGTGTCCGTCGAGGTGCCGGGCAATAACCACAAAGGGTGGATTCATGCGAAACTGCTGGTACGGGTACCGGAAAGATCGGTACCGGCAGGGGAAAAAGCGCCCGCCCTACCGGTAAAAGGTGATGCCCCTTCATCAACACCTATTGCAGCGTCCGAACGCAGTCCGCAGCACAAAGGGGCGCCGATGACGACCGCAGCGGGATCGCCATTACTGAATCAGCCGGCCACCAAGATCGGCGTTGTCTATCTCCAGAGGATCATTAACGAGTCTGTAGAAGGGAAAAAAACAAGAAAATACTATGCAGAATTGGCTGCTTCAGCGGGGGCTGAAGATCTCAAGAAGATTGAACTGCGGCTTGTCAGGCAAGTGATCGAAAAAATCGAGACTATTATCGCACAGTATGCCCGGCGGGAGGGATTCACCCATGTGGTCGATGCTCCTGAGAGCGGATTTGTGTTCACGGATGAACGGTTCGATATCACGGATACGATATAAAACTGTACGACCAGATGTCGGCTGCCGACGTGGCGGAACGCCCGCGTGAGGAAAAGCCGTCAGGCAGTGAAATTCCCCGCTCCGCTGGCGGTAGTTCCCGGTAATGAATCCCTCTTCCTTGCGCACCTCTTGCCACCGCCGTCTGAAAATGAACCTCCCCGCCGCAAGCAGCGGGGTATCTTCACCGGAGTCATGATTCTTTCGCCGCAAGCGGCGGGGAATTTACCCTGAGAGATTAAAAGGTGCCTGGGTATTTGCCGCCGTCGATCAGCAGGTTCTGGCCGGTGATGAAGCCGGCCTGGACGCTGCAGAGAAAGGCACAGTACTCGCCCAATTCGGCCGGATCGCCGAACCGGCCCGCGGCGACCTGAGCGATTCGGATGGCCCGCATCTCTTCGTACGATCGGTTCTGGACCTTGGCCAGCGCCTGCGTATTGGATTTGTGGCGCTCGGTATCGAAATCGCCGGGCAGCAGGTTGTTGACGGTCACGTTGTGTTTGGCGACCTCGCGGGCGAGCCCGGCGATGAAGCCGGTCAGGCCGGACCGGGCGCCGTTCGAAAGCCCGAGGATGCTGATCGGGGCCTTAACCGCACTCGACGTGATGTTCACGATGCGCCCGAACTTGCGGGCGATCATGCCGTCCACCGTATCCTTGATCATGAAGATGGCCCCCAGCATGTTGTTGTCGAGCGCCGCGATCCAGGCGGCGCGATCCCAGTCGCGGAAGTTGCCGCTGGGCGGTCCGCCCGAGTTGTTCACGACGATATCGGGCGCCGGACAGGCCTTCAGCACCGCGGCCCGCCCCTCATCGGTGTTGATGTCAACTGCCACGGGCGTCACGTTGGCGCCGGTCGCGGCGCGGATCTCCTCGGCCGCGGTCTCGATATTGGCAAGCGTGCGGGCGACAATGGTCACGTCAACACCCTCGCGGGCCAGCGACATCGCGCATGCCCTGCCCAATCCGGCGCTCGCCCCCCCGACGATGGCCTTTCTTCCGGCGATTCCAAAATCCATAGATCTTCCTCTCTTTCTTGATGAACTCGTAAAAAAGTCGTTCTCTGCCTCTTGTATCGTGCGGGCGTGACCCGGTATCCGGTGTTATTAAGTAGTTCCGGTCACCGGTTGCCGGCATAGTACTCCACCCGGCGCTCTCCTGTTCACCTTGGCCATCAAGTTCATGATCGCGTTGGTCCCCGATCCACGGGCGTGTACGGTGATCTCCTGGCCGTTGATCACCGCCTGGACCGCCAATTCATCGCTCTTGAGCGGGATGACTTCCACATCCACCCGGCGCGCCTTCGCCCTCTCCACAGCAATCAGGAGCTGCAGGTCATCCGTGGTGAGCACATCTCCCAAGCCATACTTTATTTTTGTCCTGGACTAGGCTTCAACCATTGGAAGACCACTGAACAGACTGACAAGAAGGGCAACCGCTATCACGACTCTTATTTTGATTCCAATTTTTTCCTCATTTGTTTTCGCTACGATACCCACATCTATCTCCTTGTATCCACCGCAATTACGGCCACCGTCATTGGCAACGGCGGCGAGCCGATGCCATATAAATTAGCATGGATGTAAAGTCAAGGGCCAGTCATTATTTTTCTACCGAAATTATCTTGACACACAAAGCTCCTATTCGTACATTGCCTGGTCTTATTACGAAGCCGTAAAGAGTGAGCCGGCAGGCCGCGCCTTGTTTGCGTCGCGCGGACTCGCACTGCATTTCAATGATATCGGAGGCAACCATGGCAAAAATCAAAGTCAAGAATCCCGTCGTCGAGATGGACGGCGATGAAATGACCCGGATCATCTGGGCCGCGATCAAAGAGAAACTGATTTACCCGTACCTCGACATCGACCTGAAGTATTACGATCTCTCCATCCAGAACCGGGATGCGACCGGGGATCAGGTCACCGTCGATTCCGCCCATGCAACCAGGGAATTCGGCGTCGCGGTCAAGTGCGCGACCATCACCCACGACGAAGGCCGCGTCCGGGAATTCGGCTCACCCGAAATGCTGCGCTCTCCAAACGGGACCATCCGGAATATCTTGGACGGGACCATCTTCCGCGAACCGATCATCTGTAAAAACGTGCCGCGGCTGGTTCCGCACTGGGACAAGCCGGTCATCGTGGCACGCCACGCGTTCGGCGACCAGTACCGGGCCGGCGAGTTCCTCTTTCCCGGCAAGGGTACGCTGAAGCTGACCTTTGTGCCGGAAGGCGGCGGCCCGGCGATCGAGAAAGAGGTGTTCAAGGCGACCGGCTCCGGCACGGCCATGGCGATGTACAACACGGACGAGTCCATTGCCGGCTTTGCGCGCGCCTGTTTCACCTACGGCTTTGCGCGCCGATATCCGGTCTATTTCTCGACCAAGAACACGATCCTCAAGATCTACGACGGCCGCTTTAAGAACCTTTTCCAGCAGATCTTCGACGCCGAATTCGCAGACCAGTTCAAGGCCGCGGGGCTCACCTACGAACACCGCCTGATCGACGACATGGTCGCCTGCAACCTCAAGTGGAGCGGCGGATACCTCTGGGCGTGCAAGAATTACGACGGCGACGTGCAGTCCGATACCGTGGCGCAGGGCTACGGCTCGCTCGGCCTGATGACCTCCGTGCTGATGAGCCCGGACGGCAAGGCGTTCGAGGCCGAAGCGGCGCACGGCACCGTGACCCGCCACTACCGGGAACACCAGGCCGGCAGGGAAACCTCGACCAATCCGATCGCCTCGATCTTCGCCTGGACGCGCGGCCTGAAGCGTCGCGGCCAGATGGACAACACCCCCGATCTGATCCGCTTCGCCGAAACGTTGGAACGGGTCTGCATCGAGTCGGTCGAGGCCGGCCACATGACGAAGGACCTGGCGATCATCATCGGCAAGGAGCAGAAGTGGGAAACCACCGGCCAGTTTCTCGATACGCTCGACCGGGAACTCAAGCGCCGCATGGGGTAGAGGAAAAAGGAAGGTATCCTCCTTGAGATTAACGGTCTTCCGGCGGGGAGTTACAGCGCCGCCGTCAGGCGGGATATGCCGTCCGCCGGGTCCCCGTGGAGGTGGATCCGAATCGCGCGGCGACCCGCGTTGATCAAGGCCTGTCGGTCGCCGAAGACCTGGGCCTGTTTCAGGACGCCGAACGTGAGCGCGGATTCCGGCCGCCCCATTGCATCGGGGATCGGCGCATCCTGGGGGTCGTCCGCCGTGAACTGGATGAACAGGCCGCGCCCGGCGTCCCCCTTGTGGAGCTGCCCGGTCGAGTGGAGGAAGCGGGGCCCGTAGCCGGCGGTCGTCACGAGATGGAAACGATCCCGGATCCGCATCCGCAGGCGCTGTAGAGCCTCGTCCATTTCCGGGGAGGGCATCAGGTAGGCATGGAGCGCGGCGTACGCGCCCGGGGTCGCCTGCCCGAGAAACGCCGCCAGGATCTCTTCCGGCTTCCGGATATCGAGATCGCCGTAAACGGAAAAACCCGACCCCGTCAGCACCGGGATCTCCTCCGGCATCGCCCCATTTTCGCGGTACTCCGCGATCATCTTCCGGGCGAGAACCTTCGCCGCCTCCACGTCCGGCTGATCGAACGGGTTGACAGCCAGCCGCCAGCCGGCGACCGCCGTGGCCATCTCCCAGAAGAAACACTGGCCGCCCAGGTCATAGGGATCGGCAAGCTTGAGATCGATGACGGGATGGCCGGCCTCCGCAAGCGCCTTCAGTTGCTCCTCGCCCGCATCGTCCCCCGCCAGACTGATCGAGCAGAAGAGCCGGTCCGGACCGTAAACCGGGGGCGGCCCGAACTCCTCGCCGACGACCGGCAGGATCCCCTCCCCCTCCTTGCCCAGACTCTCCGCAAGGAGCTGCTCCACCCAGTCGCCGAAAGCGGCCAGCCGCGGCGAGAAGAGAAAGGTAAGCTTGTCACGGCCCTCTGCCGCGAACTCCCCGAGGAGCGCTCCGAGCAGCACCCCGTTCATCTCCTGTTTGTTGTTAGCAAATTCACATTCCGCCGCCGCCGCGGCCCGCTCCAGCAGTAGCCCGACATCCATCCCGAGCAGCGCCGCCGGGACGAGGCCGAAGCAGGAGAGAACCGAATAGCGCCCGCCGATTTCCGGGTCGTTGAGGAAGGCGTGGCGGAAATGGCGCTCCCGGGCGAGATCAGCGAGAGCGCTCCCGGGATCGGTGATCGCGAGAAAGTGCCTTCCCGCCTCCGCCCCGAGCTTCTCCGCAACGAGGTTGAAAAAATACTTCATGAAGGAGAAGGTCTCGACCGTTCCGCCCGATTTCGTCGAGACGATGAAGAGCGTCCGCTTCAGGTCGAGCAGTTCGGCGCGGGCGAGAACCGCCCCCGGGTCCGTGCTGTCCAGCACGGCGAGGTCGAGGAAGCCGCCGGCCGCACCGAAGACCTTCCGAAACACCTCCGGCGCGAGGCTGGAGCCCCCCATCCCGAGCAGCAGGGCGAAGTTGTAGCCGTCGGCGCGGACGCCTGCGACAACGGACGCGATCTCGGCAAGACGCCCCTGCATCGCCCGCGGGCTGTCCAACCAACCGAGTCGGTTGGCAATCTCCTTCGGTTCCGGTTTCCAGAGGGTGTGGTCCCTCCGCCGGATCCGTTCCGCGACCCGGCCGGCCGCCAGCGCTTTACGAGCTTCCTCCGCCGCCGCCCGGCAGGACCCCGGATGAAACGTCATTCTTGCCGCCATGGCCGCTCCCTTTCTGCAATCGATGGACAGTTCCTTCATTTTTTCAGTGCGGCGTAGAGCTCCTCGTGGATAGGCATCGGAATCCCCAGGGTTCTCCCTGTGCGGACGGCATAACCGATGAAGAGTTCCACCTCCGTCCGCCCCCCCTTCTGATGATCCAACTGCATGGATGATCGGGTCGCATGGGGAAATCGTTCGACCGTCGCGATTCCGCGATCCACGCTGTCCGCCGGAAGGGGGATCCCCTTCGCCGCCGCCAGTTGCTCAATCTCCGCCATCAGCCCGAGGACCATCCTTCTCCCCTTCTCATCCGCCATCACATCACCGAAGCAGAGCCCCATCCGTGACGTCACGCCGGCCATAGGGCTAACGAAGAGGTACTTTGCCCAGAGAGAAACGGCGATCGCAGCCGACAGCTCTGCCTTGATCCCGGCCTCCTTCAGGAGTTTTTCCAGCGGGCGGTAGATCTCGGCCTGCCCGTCATCGGGGCCGAAGAGGAGCTGGCAGCTCCCACCCGCCTGACGGACGACGCCCGGCGTCTCAATGAAGGCGGAGATATAAACGCAGCCGCTCAGGACCACACCCCGGGGCAGGATCGACCGCAGCCGTTCGGCGATGTCGACGCCGTTGAGAAGCGGCAGCACGATTGTTTTTTCATGCAGAAGCGGGGCGAGTCGGGCCGCGGCCTCTTCCAGCGCATATTCCTTCACGGAGACGAGCACAAGGTCGCAGGGGCCGACCGCGGCCGGATCATCGGTCGCCAGATCGGGCGTAACTCTGAACTCGCCCTCCACCGCCTTCAGCAGCAGGCCGCCCTTCCGGATCGCCTCAAGGTGTGCACCCCGAGCGATGAAGACGACACGGTGTCCCGGCGAACCTGCGTATTTCAAGGCAATCTTCCCGCCGAAATAACCTCCCACCCCTCCGACGCCAAAAACCGCAATTTTCATGACTGTTCCTCTTTATTACAATCGATCTCCCGGAAAATTCGGAGACAGCCCCCAACAGGGATTTTCCTACCATAAAAAAGAACGCCCTTATAGAAGTTTTTTCTTGACTTCAAAACAACATGAATTTATCGGGAAACATCCCCGAAGGAAGGCATATTCTGACCGGCAACCATCGTACGCAATATTTCGGAAACCGCATCCTTGTGTTCCGCCATCAGCAGCTTGATCCGGGTCTCTTTGCCGGTGAGCGCACTCCCAAGGGCGATGCCGTCGATATCGAGCAGGCAGCCGAGCAGCCTGGGGGCGTGCGCCTGCAAGAGGGATTCGATATGCCTGTAAAAACGCTCGGCGCCGTCGTTGGAAAACAGCAGCAGCCGGGAGACCCGATCGCCATAGGGGGCGCCGCCGCGTCCCCGAACATTCGCAATACCTTTGCTTTCGTCCGCCAGTCGGTTGAATATTGTTTCGAAGCCGTATTGAATCCGGCCCTTCAGCCTGGCCATCCGGAGCGCCTTTTGCAGAGGCTCATCCATCGCGATCCTTGCGACATCGAGATCGCCGCCCGACCAGAGCTTTACGGTACGGGCCATCAAGACTTTGCGGATGGCCTCCGCCGTGCCATCGGCTTCCAACTGCCTGGGGAACCGGATATCCGACAGGTTCATGGCGATGCGCCTCTTTATATTGGAAACCGGTTATGCATCTCCCGGCGGGGAAACCCCCTTTAGCGCCGAAAGAATCTCCGACCGGATCGCCCACTCGTAATCCTCCCGCCTCTCCTCCAGGTACGCCCGCTGAGTTTCAAAGGGCGCAGCCGTGGTGAAGCCCGTATCCTCAAAACCGCACTCCAGCGCATTCTCGATGACCTCTTTTTTCCCAACCATTCACGACCTCCTTTTTTTGCGGTTAGGATGGACCTGCGCCGTTATATCTCACAATAATCCGGACGAAGCAAGCCGCGATGCCGATCGCGTTGCCGCCGGGATCTTTCGGGTATTGCAACTCAGTCAGAGAGGCTGCGGGTGAATGGACGGTTGGGAGACTTCAGAATTCTGCCCAAGGGGTCATGAAAGCCAGGCGGGGAGATCCTTCCAGCCTGCGCGCATCCGCCGGCGCATCTCCTTGCCATCCGGCTCGAAGCCATCCAGGAGCAACTTGAATTTATCGGAATGGTTCATGAATACGGTGTGACACAACTCATGCAGCAGAACGTAGCGGACGACGTCGGGGGGCAGAAACAGCAGATGGCAATTGAGGCTGATCGTCTTCCGGGTGGAACAACTCCCCCAGCGGGTCTTCTGACTCCGGATGGTGACCCGGTCATACCGTAAACCGTGCTCCTGGGCGAGACGGGACAGCAGCGGCGCGAGCCCTTCCGCAGCCCGGCGGCGCAGCCATCGTTTCAACACGCTGCGGCAGGCGGCGGCGTCATGCACCGCACCGCTCACGACAAGCTCCCCGGGCCCGAAGGTCTCCACCTCTACGGCATGCTGCGCCCCGGTCGACCGATACGCGACCTGCCAGATTTCTCCGAGGGCAGGCAGGTCGATCGTTTCGGGCAGGATATCGGGCGGCTTCTCGGCGACGGACCGGGCCGCCGCGGAAAACCGCCGAAAATGTTTCTCAATCCACCCCTTCCGGGCTTCGACGATGGCGGGGATCCGCCGGGCGTCAAAGCCCCTGGGAATGACGACGGTCAACCCGTCGCGGGCGGACAGGTTCAGGCGGACCCTTCGGCTCCGCGGGGAGATCCGGACCCGGTAATCCACTGTGGTTTTACCTCGTTTTGGATGAACTTCTAAACGCGGAGAACCCCTCCAGCGATCTCGTACCGCTCCGGCGTCCCGAAGGCCGCGGCGCCCCCTGTGCGGAACCGCCCCCTCTTTTCACCGGGGCATATCCGGAAAGCCTGGCCGGTCTTCTCTGCCCGACGGAATGGCGGGGACGGTCGCCGGCATCACTGCTGCCCGACGGCGCAGGCACATTGTAATCGAAATCCGTTAGCGTGCGCCGCTCGATTCTCTCCCCGAGGACATGCTCGATGTCCCCCACGAAGGCCCTGTCCTGGGACGTCACAAAGGTAAAGGCGTCCCCCGTCTTCGCGGCGCGGCCCGTACGGCCGATCCGGTGCGTATAGGCGTCGACGGTGTCGGGCATGTCGTAGTTGATCACATGGGATATCCCGGAGACATCGATCCCCCGGGCGGCGATGTCGGTGGCCACCAGGATCTGATATTTTCCTTCACGGAAGCCGCTGAGCGCATCCTGGCGCCGGTTCTGCGAGAGGTTGCCCTGCAGCGACGCGACCGGAAAACCGGCCCGTTTCATCTGATCGGCGACGCGCGTCGTGCGGTGCTTCGTGCGTGCGAAGACCAGCACCGATTCCGTGTCCGTCCGCTCGATCAGCTTCATCAGCAGGGCCGTCTTGAGGTGCGGCTCCACCGGATAGAGGGCATGGGAAACCGTGGAGACGGGCGCCCCTGTCCCGATTCGGACCGTGACGGGATCATGCAGGATATCCTTCGCAAGCTTCCGGATGTCGTCCGGCATGGTGGCGGAGAAGAGCAGCGTCTGCCGCTTGGTCGGCAGGAGTTTCATGATTTTCCGGATGTCCGGCAGAAAACCCATGTCGAACATGCGGTCCGCCTCGTCCAGGACCAGCACCTCGACATGGGAGAGGTCGATTTCACCCTGGTCCGCGAGGTCGAGCAGGCGTCCCGGACAGGCGACCGCGATTTCGGCCCCCTGGCTGAGCGCCCGGATCTGGGGGTTCTTGTTCACCCCGCCGTAAACGGTGACGCTCTTGAGTTTCGTCGCCCGGCCCAAATCGCCAATGGCCTCGTGAATCTGTTCCGCCAGCTCCCGCGTCGGGGCGACGATCAACGCGCGGAGGGTTTTCCGCGGGCCGCTCATCAACCGCTGTAAAATGGGAAGCGCAAACGCGGCGGTTTTCCCCGTGCCGGTCTGCGCCATCCCCATGACGTCTTTGCCCTGGAGAATGGCGGGCATGGATTGAAGTTGAATCGGCGTCGGCGCCGTGTAACCCAGGGCTTCGATGCCCTTTTCGATCTGCGTGTGTAAATTAAACTGTTTAAAACTCATTCATTTTCCTTCGTAGTTTCGTCTTTCTTCTGTTGTTGCCGTTTGGCCATTTTCTCGCTCGCCTTTTTGATGCGTTCGAGCTCCTTTTGCCGCTTGATGAACTTGTCCTGGCCTTGTCTTGCCATATTACATATTCCTCCTGTCTTCTTCCAGTCTTACCATTCCCCCAAGGCTGTTTATTCTTCAGGCGCAAAAAAACCCAGAGGCCTTTTATTGCAGGCTCTGGGGTAGGGGAAACAGCCAAAACCAAATCTGAAAGCGTGGTCTTTATAAACCCTCCCGCCGCCGATGTCAAGGATTAGTTTTCGCACGGCTTTCCATTTGACAAGCAAAATGGCTTTATGTCAAGGTGCTTTCCAATGAATGTCTCATCTCCAATCGGGATTTTTGATTCCGGAGTCGGCGGACTGTCGATCCTTCGCGAGATCCGGAGAGCCTTCGCGAGTGAAGATCTTCTTTACGTCGCCGATTCGGCCTTCGTGCCGTACGGAGACAAATCCCCGCAGTTTGTCGAAGCAAGATCGCTTGCGATCACCAAATTCCTGGTGGATCAGAAGGCGAAGGCGATCGTCGTTGCGTGCAATACCGCGACAGGCGCCGCGATAGCAACCCTGCGGGCCGGATTTTCCATGCCGATCGTCGGAATCGAGCCCGCCGTCAAACCGGCGGTCGGAAAGACGGCCTCCGGGGTGGTCGCGGTCCTTGCGACCAGCGGGACCCTTTCCAGCGACAAATTTGCGAATTTGCTGGCCCGGTTCGGCGGCGACGCCGAGATCCTGATCCAGCCCTGCCCCGGACTGGTCGAGCAGGTTGAAACGGGTAACCTGCACGGCGAGAAAGCGCGAGCCCTGACTGCGAAGTACGTCTTGCCGCTGCTGGAGCGGGGCGCCGACACGATTATTCTGGGATGCACACACTACTCGTTCCTTGCGCTGCTCATCCGGGAGATTGCCGGACCCGGGGTCTCCATCGTCGATCCGAACGCGGCGATCGCCCACGAGCTGCGGCGCCGGCTGGAAGACAATGACCTGCTGTCGCCCGTTCCCCGTTCCGGCACGGAACGATTCTGGACAAGTGGCGCGCCGGATGACGTGAAACCGGTAATCTCCCAATTGTGGAATGCGGATGTTGAGGTGCGGCGCCTGCCGAAACGCTATTGCCGCCCGGATATCCCGTTCGAATCCCCGAGGTAGATCCTATATCAAATCCACTTACGTCTGTTCCGTGCGGATAGAGTAATGCCTTTCCCGGAGGACATCCCGGGCCTGATCCAAGAGCTTCATCTTCTGTCATCACCTGCGGTATCTTCGCATTTTATATGATTTATATTTGACAGGTAACATATCTTATGCAAAGGTTTTTTTCAATCTATAAATGGTGAGAGGCGGCTCTAGAAGGCCGCTGTTAGGCGGTCTACATCATGTTAGCTGAAAGGGAGGAACCATGAAGAGACGGCTTGCCCCGAATATCGAGATCGTTATCCAGCGGGGGGACGCCTTGCGTGTTCCAGCTGATGTACTGGTCTTGAAGTACGCGAATGCGCTCTATGGAGCGGATCGGGCCGCTGTCCACGCAATTGAGGAAGCCGGATTTGAAATCAGAGACCGCTTGCCCAAACCCTCTGGCTTTTACTTTACACCTGCAAAAGGCGCCGTCGCGGCGAGGCAAGTGCTTTTTGTAGGGGTCGGACCTCTACGCCAGTTCGGATACAAGGAGATCAGGGCATTTAGTCGGAAAGCCCTGGAGGCCCTTGCCGGAGAGGCACCAAATGCGGAACATATTGTACTGACCATCCACGGTCCCGGCTATGGACTAGACGAAGCATATCGAGTCGAGGCGTGATCCAGAAGCGCCGCGCCTTTGTCCTAAGTGCGGAAGCCAAATGGTGCTTCGAACAGTCAAGAATGGGGCTCGGGAAGGCAGCAACTTCTGGGGCTGTTCGCAGTTTCCAAAATGCCGGACAATTCAAAATGTCACCTAATCGGGTAGCCGGGGGGCTCCCCCGGCCCCCACACTACCCGGCATGCGGGTCCGCACCGGGCGGTTCACAGAGATGACCGGGTTGTAAACGGGTAGTAAAAAGGCATATTAAAATATTTGCGATACCCTTTAACAGGTGCTATTATTAGTACGAATATAAGACCACTGAAGGAGGGGCTATGCAAACATCTACTAAGTTTTCAGAAGACATCGTTCCGTTAAGTGATATGAAGGTTAATCCTGGTCGGGTTGTTCATCAGGTTGATAAGACCCGCCGACCAGTGCTTTTGACCAACAGGGGGCGAGGCGTTGCCGTTATCCAATCCCTTAAGGATTACGAAACTGAAACGGATGAGAGGGCATTTCTCCGGGACATCGTGCAGGGGCTGATGGACCTGGAAGAGGGCAGGGAAATGAATCTTGCAGACGTGAAGAAGCGTCTTGGATTGAGCTGAAACTATGCGACAAAAAAGCTTAATCACCTTTGCTGTCTCGGCGGTCAAGGATCTTGAGGAAATCAAAGCTTGGTACATCGATCAGCAGGTTCCTGATGTGGGTGAGAGATTGCTCGGAGAAGTGGTGTCCCAAGTGGAAAGACTTGCCGAATTTCCCGAAAGCGGCCGTATTGTCCCGGAGTTTGGCATCGCTCATTTGAGGGAAATTATTCACCCACCGTTTCGTATCGTTTATCGTCTCGATAAAATGCGGGTGCGTATTGTCAGAGTTTGGCGTAGCGAACGACTGCTCAAGATGCCTTAAGCAGAGCATCTGCAATTACAGAAACTACCGAACCGGGTCGCCGGGAAACCATTCTTCTTGTAGCTTTTGCGTTAACCAGGCAGAGATACGAAAAGACAACCATGACCACAACGATTTATAAAAAATAGGTGCCCATGCCCATGTTCGAACAAGCCTTCAAAAACATCGACGACGTTCTCTGGAAAGAGGCCGGATGTACCACTGAACTCGATTACACGGAGCAGACCTCCTGGCTGCTCTTCCTGAAATACCTCGATGGACTGGAGCAAGACCGCGCCGATGAGGCCGCGCTGGCGGGGAAGACGTACACCTACATCCTCGACAAACCTTACCGCTGGGAAACCTGGGCCGCGCCCAAGGGCAAGGACGGCAAGCTCGACCACAACGCCGCCCTGACCGGCGACGACCTCCGTGACTTCGTCAATCAGAAGCTCTTTCCCTACTTGCATGGCTTCACGCAGAAGGCCACCGGGCCGAACACCATCGAATACAAAATCGGGCAGATCTTCGGGGAGATCAAAAACAAGATCCAGAGCGGCTACAACCTGCGCGAGATCATCGACCACATCGACGAACTGCACTTCCGCTCGCAGACCGAGAAGCACGAGCTCTCCCACCTCTACGAGGCCAAGATCAAGAACATGGGCAACGCGGGCAGGAACGGCGGCGAGTATTACACCCCGCGCCCGCTCATCCGCGCCATCGTGCAGGTCGTGGCGCCCAGGATCGGTGAAAGCATCTACGACGGCGCGGTCGGCTCGGCGGGCTTCCCCTGCGAGTCGTTCGATTACCTGAAGCGGAACAATCCAAACCGCACCACCGCGCAGGACCGCATCCTTCAGGAGCGCACCTTCTATGGGAAGGAAAAGAAGTCCCTCGCCTATGTCATCGCGATCATGAACATGATCCTGCATGGCATCGATGCGCCCAACATCATCCACACCAACACGCTCACTGAGAACCTGTCTGATATTCAGGAGAAGGACCGCCATGACATCGTCGTCGCCAATCCCCCTTTCGGCGGTAAAGAGCGCAAGGAGGTGCAGCAGAACTTCCCCATCCGCACCGGCGAGACCGCCTTCCTGTTCCTCCAGCACTTCATCAAGATGCTCAAGGCCGGCGGCCGCGCCGGCATCGTCATCAAGAACACCTTCCTCTCCAACACCGACAACGCCTCTGTGAGCCTGCGCAAGCTTCTGCTGGAAAGCTGCAACCTGCACACCGTGCTCGACTGCCCCGGCGGCACCTTTCAGGGCGCTGGCGTGAAGACCGTGGTGCTCTTCTTTGAGAAAGGCGCGCCGTCGCGCAAGGTCTGGTTCTACCAGCTCGACCCCGGCCGCAACCTCGGCAAGACCAATCCACTCAATGACGCAGACCTCGCCGAGTTCGTCGAACTGCAAAAGACGAAAGCCGATTCCCCCAGGAGTTGGAGCGTGGATGCCAAGAGCATCGATCCGGCGACCTTCGACCTCTCCGTGAAGAACCCAAACGGCGGCGAGGAAGTCACCCACCGCAGCCCGCAAGCCATCATGGCCGAAATCGCCGCGCTGGATGCGGAGAGCGCCGAAGTACTGGGGAAGATCAGGGGGCTATTGTAAAACTGACCAATTGGCAGCTTCATCAAAAGGCCAGTCAGTGACTGGCCAATCGCAAACGGCCAAGATATGCTGTGAAGGAGGATCAGGTTATGCATGACATTCGGTGGAAACAGCGGTTCAATAACTACCTCAAGGCATTTCAAACGCTCGTTGAGGCGGTGGAATTGGCGCGCTCACGCGAATTATCCAAGCTTGAACAGCAGGGATTGATTCAGAGTTTTGAGTTCACCCACGAGCTGGCCTGGAATGTATTGAAAGATTATTTGGAAGATAAAGGGATCGCGGGGTTGATTGGCTCCAAAGATGCAACGCGTGAAGCGTTCAAAAATGGTCTGATCGAGCAAGGCGAGGACTGGATGAAAATGATAGAAGCTCGCAACAAAACCACGCACACCTACGACCTCAAGATCGCTCAAGCGGTTGCGGATGATATCCTGGAACGGTTTTATCCGGCCTTTGAGAGTATGGCGAAAAAATTCACTGCACTTTATGATCAGGAAGAGAAGAACTCATGAAATATGGGTTAACTGAAACAACAGTCGAAAACATCTGCGCTGTCTTTGCACGTTTCCCGGAGATCGAAAAGGCGATTTTGTATGGATCTCGCGCCAAGGGAAACTTCAAGACGGGATCGGACATTGATTTGACGCTCTGCGGCGAGGCGCTCACGTCCGATTTGTGCTCGACGATAGCGTCGGAACTGGATGATCTGCTGTTGCCCTACACCATTGATCTATCTGTTTTCAATGAGATAAATCACGCGAAGTTACGGGAGCATATCGAGCGCGTGGGCGTGCTGTTTTATGAGCGAGCCAATCAAAGCGCTGCTATGAAGAAGGGGTGGCAAACAAAGATGCTGGTGGATACCTGCGAGGTCTTCGCCGATGGCGACTGGGTCGAGAGCAAAGACCAGTCGCCGGAGGGCATTCGCCTGATTCAAACCGGCAATGTTGGCGAGGGCGTTTTCAAAAACCGAGGCGAGAAAGCCCGCTATATCTCTGAAGCGACGTTCAAGCGTCTGCGGTGCACAGAGATCTTCGAGGGTGATTGCCTAATTTCGCGCCTGCCTGATCCCGTCGGGAGAAGCTGCATTCTGCCAGACACCGGCGAGCGGATGATCACGGCTGTCGATTGCACAATCGTTCGCTTCAACCCCAAGCAACTCATTCCTGAGTTCTTCAATTATTTCTCGCAATCACTCGATTATCTCAAAGCTGTGGAGGCGGAGACGACCGGGACGACGAGGAAGCGCATCAGCAGGAGTAAGCTTGGACAAGTTGCTATCCCCGTTCCCCCGCTCCCCGAGCAGCAACGGATCGTCGGCATCCTCGACGAAGCGTTTGACGGCATCGCCACCGCCAAAGCCAATGCAGAAAAGAACCTCCAAAACACCCGCGCCCTCTTCGAAAGCCACCTCCAATCCGTCTTTACCCAGCGTGGCGAGGGGTGGGTGAAAAAGCGGTTGGAAGGACTGGGCATGATCAGAACTGGTAAGCGTGACGCGAACTACCAAGTTGAGAACGGGCCGTATCCCTTCTACACCTGTGCATTCGGACAGTTCAGAAGCCCGACGTTTTCGTTTGATGGCGCTTCAATCATCCTGCCGGGAAACGGAGCGAATGTGGGGAAGGTTTTCTTTTACGACGGGAAGTTTGAAGCCTACCAAAGAACCTACGTTGTCAATGAACTGAGTGGCACTATCAATCCTCGGTTTCTGTTTTACTGCTTCACTGCGGGTTGGGCTGAATACATCGCGACCAAACAGTTCGGTTCAGCTACGAACTACATTGTGGTTGGCGGTTTGAAGTCGTTTCCTGTTCCGATTCCGTCGTTGTCCGTGCAAGAGGCGACCGTTGCCCACCTCGACTCAATCGCCGCTGAAACCCAGCGCCTCGAATCTATCTACCAGCAGAAACTGACCGCGCTGGAGGCATTGAAGAAGTCACTGTTGAACCAAGCCTTCACCGGGGAACTGTAGGGCTACGCTATGAACGAAGCCGAAACCAGAGCCGAGCACATCGACCCCGCGCTGAAGGCGGCGGGCTGGGGTGTCGTTGAGGGCAGTCGCATACGTCGCGAGTATCTCATCACGCCGGGTCGCATCGAAGGTCACGGACGGCGTGGCAAGCCGCTCATAGCCGATTATGTTCTGGTCTATCGCAACACCAAGCTGGCAGTGATCGAAGCCAAAGCGTGGGATGAAAAGCTGACTGAGGGCGTGGGGCAGGCAAAGAACTACGCCGGTAAGATGGCCATCCGCTTTACCTATTCCACCAACGGTAAGGGTATCTATGGTATCGATATGCAGACCGGCAAGGAAGGCGAGCTGCCGCGCTATCCAACGCCGGACGAACTCTGGAACATGACCTTCGCCAAAGCGAACGCCTGGCGCGACCGCTTCGCGGCCGTGCCGTTCGAGGACAAGGGCGGCTCGCATACGAGCCGCTACTATCAGGACATCGCCGTCGAGCGGGTGATGGAGGCCATCGCGGAGAACCGGCAGCGCATCTTGCTCACGCTCGCCACCGGCACGGGCAAGACCTTCATCGCGTTCCAGATCGCCTGGAAACTGTTCCATAGCCGCTGGAGCCTGAGCTGCGAGCCGTCGCGCCGTCCGCGCATCCTCTTCCTTACCGACCGCAACATCCTCGCCAACCAGGCCTACAACGCCTTTTCAGCCTTTCCCGAGGATGCGATGGTGCGTATCGCACCGGAGGACATCCGCAAGAAAGGCAAGGTCCCAAAGAACGGCAGCCTGTTCTTCACCATCTTCCAGACCTTCATGAGCGGGCCGCCGAAAGATGGCAAGCCGTCGCCCTATTTCGGCGAATACCCGCCGGACTTCTTCGACTTCATCGTCATCGACGAGTGCCATCGCGGCGGCGCGAACGACGAGAGCAACTGGCGCGGCATTCTCGACTATTTCGCCCCCGCCGTGCAGATGGGGATGACCGCCACGCCCAAGCGCAAGGACAACGTGGACACTTACGCCTACTTCGGCGATCCGGTTTACATCTACTCGCTCAAGGAAGGCATCAACGACGGGTTCCTCACGCCGTTCAAGATGAAGCAGATTTCCACGACGCTCGACGAGTATGTCTATACGCCAGACGACCAGTTGATTGAGGGCGAGATCGAAACCGGGAAGCGCTACACGGAAACCGACTTCAACAAGATCATTGAGATCAAGGAACGGGAAGCCCACCGCGTGAAGCTATTCATGGAGCAAATCAGTCAGAACGAGAAGACGCTGGTGTTCTGCGCCACGCAGGATCATGCGCTGGCCGTGCGCGACCTCATCAATCAGATGAAGACCGGCAAAGACCCGAATTACTGCCAGCGGGTCACGGCCAACGACGGCGCGCTCGGCGACCAGCACCTGCGCGACTTTCAGGACAACGAGAAGACCATCCCGACGATCCTGACCACCTCGCAGAAGCTTTCGACCGGCGTGGACGCCCGCAACATCCGCAACATCGTCCTGATGCGCCCGATCAACTCGATGATCGAGTTCAAGCAGATCATCGGGCGCGGCACGCGGCTTTACGATGGGAAGGACTACTTCACGCTCTACGACTTCGTGAAGGCGCATCACCACTTCAGCGATCCGGAATGGGACGGGGAGCCGATCGAGTCCGAACCGCAGGAGACCGGGCTGATACCCCCGTCCTCGAGTTCATCAGAAGAAGTGCGCGAGCCGAAAGCGGAATACCCGAAACGGCAAAAGATCAAGGTGAAGCTCGCCGACGGCAAGGAGCGCACCATCCAGCACATGATGGCGACGAGTTTCTGGCACCCGGATGGCACGCCGATGTCGGCGCAGCAGTTCATGGAACTGCTCTTCGGCAAGCTGCCGGAGTTCTTCAAGGACGAAGACGAGCTGCGCGCGCTGTGGAGCGTTCCGGAGACTCGCCGGAAATTGCTGGAGGGGCTTGCCGAAAAGGGTTTCGGCAAGGATCAACTGGCCGAGATGCAGAAGATCATCGACGCGGAGAAGAGCGACCTGTTCGACGTGCTGGCCCATGTGGCTTACGCCCTAGCGCCGCTTACCCGCGAGGAACGCGCCGCGAAGGCCAAGGTCATCATCAGCACGCACTTCAACAGCAAACACCAGGTCTTTCTCTCTTTCGTGTTATCGCATTACGTGAGCGTCGGTGTGGAAGAGCTCGATCAAGGGAAGTTGACGCCCCTCCTGCGACTCAAATATCACGATTCGATTGCCGATGCCGTGGCTGATCTTGGCAAGCCGGAGGAGATTGGCAGAGTGTTTTCCGGCTTTCAGAAGTACCTCTATCAGCAGCAGGAGGCAGTGGCATGAGAAAGATTATATTACTAACCCATTATTCCACCGGACATGCACGAAAAGCCGCGCAGGCCGGTGAATTCAAACGTTTGGCAAAGTGAATTACAGAGGCGATAAAGGAGTCGGATATGTTCGAAAAGCACAGCGAAAATGGGTACCGTCTCGCTATAAAGGGAATCGAACTGAAGACGCGGGTGTACGGTGAAAAAACCCTGATGGCGGAATTCCGGTTGACGAAAGACAGCATCTTACCCCGACACGCCCATCCTCATGAGCAGACGGGGTATCTTGTGAAGGGCCACATTCGTCTTTCGATCGGCACGGAAAAGTGCGACGCGCAGGCAGGTGACACCTGGTGTATCCCGGGCGGCGTTGAACATGGGGCAGAAATCATAGAAGACTCCGTCGCCGTTGAAGTGTTCTCGCCCGTTCGGGAGGACTACTTGCCAAAAGCAAAAAAGAATGAATAATAGGTCTAACCCTTATTGGGCGGCGCCGGATCTCTAAAAAACCACCGGCTTCCGGTGAGCCGTCGCGTTCGGCGGCGCGAATGCCATCGTCCCTGGAGACGCGCCGACCGATAGAGAGAGGAGGCTTGTGCAAATGACCTCGTCCACGAAAGAGACAACGGTTCAGGTTGCCGTAGTGCAAGCGGCGGCAGCGCAATCGTCAGCCCTTTGGGCAAGGTACTCGCGGGGCCTCAGTTTGAGGGCGAAACCATTCTGACGGCGACGCTTGATCTCGGCGAGATCGGCCGCGGGAAGTTCGACTTCGATGTCGCCGGCCATTACAGCCGACCGGACGTGTTTCAGTTGCATGTCAACGAGGCGCCTCAGCGTCCGGTGGTTGCGAAGACGGGAGACTAACGTTGCGATGATCACATAATTCCGCCTAACCCTTCAGTTGAGCGGACCGCCTTTGGCCGCCGCTCACCTCAAACGTTGGATCGCAATCGGGAGGATAATATGGAACCATCCATACTGATCGCAAAAATCACAGCGGTGATCTATCTGTCGGCTTCTCTCGGCGGATTTTTCAGTAGAGATTATTATCGCAGGCTGGCGGAGGATATGTACAAGAACGCCACCCTGACCTACATGATGGGCTTCATAACCGTCATCCTTGGATTCCTGATCGTGCACTATCACAACCTTTGGGTAAGAGACTGGACTGTTCTGGTAACGATTATCGGCTGGCTGGCGCTCATAAAAGGCATCCTCATCATCGTCTTTCCAAAATTCATGCAGCGTTTGTCCGAACCATTTCTTACAGAACGGGTCCTGAAGATTATCCCGTATGTTACGCTCTTCCTCGGACTCCTGTTTGGTTACTTCGGATTTGTGCGGGGAAGCGTTTAACAAGCCACGCCGGGCGGACCACCCGCAAGCGGGCGTCCGGTTATCTTATCGTTTGGTTGATAACCATTATCGGGAAAGCGGGGCAAAAAATTGGAGGAAAATGCTCTACCATCTCTCCGCCGATCTGATTCTGATCATCCATCTCGCCTTTGTCCTTTTCGTGGCGCTGGGCGGCTTTCTCGTGCTGCGCCGGCCCCGGCTCATGTGTTTGCATCTGCCGGCCGTCGTCTGGGGGGCGCTGAGCGAGTTTCTCGGCGTGATCTGCCCGCTGACACCGCTGGAGACTACGCTCCGGGAGCTCGGGGGCGGAACCGGCTACGAGGGTGACTTCATCGGACACTACATCACGGCGCTCATCTACCCTTCCGGGCTCACCCGCGGGCTCCAGATCGCGCTCGGCTTCGGTGCGCTGCTGCTGAACATGGCCATCTACGGTTACTGGCTGCTTCGGAAGAGGCAGTCCCGAAATAAATAGAATAAATAGGGACAGATACCTATTTATTGGAATAAATGGGTATCTGTCCCTATTTATTTCAGGATCTTCCGAAGGAACTGGCCGGTGTAGGAGCCTGCGGCGGCGGCGACCTGCTCCGGCGTGCCGGTGGCGATGATCCGGCCGCCGCCGGGTCCGCCCTCCGGACCCAGGTCGATGATGTGGTCGGCGGATTTGATCACATCGAGGTTGTGCTCGATCACAACGATGGTGTTCCCCATGCCGACCAGGCGCATCAGAACGTCGAGGAGCTTCTGGATATCGGCGAAGTGCAGGCCGATCGTCGGTTCGTCGAGAATGTAGAGGGTGTTGCTGTTCATCCGCTTCCCCAGCTCGCGGGAGAGCTTGATCCGCTGCGCCTCGCCGCCCGAGAGGGTCGTCGCGGACTGGCCGAGGTGGATGTATCCAAGGCCGACGTCGTAGAGGAGTTGGAGCTTCGAGCGGATCGCCGGGATGTTCTCGAAGAAGAGAAGGGCCTGCTGGACGGTCATATCGAGCACTTCGGCGATGTTCTTGTCCTTGTAGCGCACGTCGAGGGTGTCCAGGTTGAAGCGGTGGCCGTGGCAGACATCGCAGGTGATATAGACGTCCGGCAGGAAGTGCATCTCGATCTTGATCAGGCCGTTCCCTTCGCACGCCTCGCAGCGCCCCCCTTTCACGTTGAAGCTGAACCGGCCCGGCTTGTAGCCCCGGAGCCGGGATTCGGGCAGGCCGGTGAAGAGGTCCCGGATGTGGGAGAAAACCCCCGTGTAGGTGACCGGGTTGGAACGGGGGGTACGCCCGATTGGCTGCTGATTCATCAGGATGATCCGCTCGATGCCGCCCAGATCGGCGATGCGGCGGATCTTCCCGCCGCCTGTGCGCTCCTGGTTCAGCCGCCGGGCGAGCGCCTTGTAAAGAGTCTCGATCACCATCGTGCTCTTCCCCGAGCCGGAGACCCCGGTGACCGTGGTGAAGACCCCGACGGGGATCCGAATGTCCACGTTCCGGAGGTTGTGCTCGTTCGCCCCCTCGAGAACAATGAACTGCCCCGTCAGAGACCGCCTTGTTTCCGGAACGGCGATCGCCCTGCGCCCCGAGAGGTAGGCCCCCGTGAGCGAGACCTCGCTTCGGCAGATCTCCTCCGGCGTCCCCTGGAAGACGACCTCGCCCCCGTCCACCCCCGCCCCCGGACCGATGTCGATGATCTGGTCGGACGCCATCATCATGTCCTGGTCGTGCTCCACGACGAGGACCGTGTTCCCCATGTCGCGCAGACGCTTCAGGGTCGCGATCAGGCGGACGTTGTCCCGCTGGTGAAGGCCGACGGTCGGCTCATCGAGGACGTAGAGAACCCCGACCAGCCCCGACCCGATCTGCGTGGCCAGCCGGATCCGCTGGCCCTCCCCGCCGGAGAGGCTTCCCGACGCCCGGTCCAGGCTCAGGTAGTCCATCCCGACGTCCAGCAGAAAGCGGAGCCGCAGGCGGATCTCCTTCATCACCCGCTCCGTCACGTGGAGTTCCTGCGGGGAGAGCGGGATCGCCGTGAGAAAGTCCAGGCACTCCCGGATCGGAAGGCGGCAGACCTCGCAGATGTTTTTCCCGCCTACGGTCACGGACAGACTTTCCTTCTTCAGGCGTGCGCCCAGGCAGGCAGGGCATTCCCGGAGATTAATGTAGCGCGACAGATCCATCCGGACGGCGTTGGACATCGTT
Source organism: Pseudomonadota bacterium (assembly GCA_018896355.1). GTDB lineage: Bacteria > Desulfobacterota > Syntrophia > Syntrophales > UBA5619 > UBA5619. Next base: position 9,298 of record JAHIMW010000071.1, on the reverse strand, counting down.
TCCCGGTAGCGTCGGTCAAGCTGGTTGATCACCCCCTCAAAGGGACGGGTGTGAAAGTAACGCCTTCCGCCCCGGTCGGCATGGAAACGGATCTTCTCCTCCCCGGAGCCCCGCAGCAGGACCTCCCTGATCTTCTCCGGGAGCTCCTGAAACGGGGTGTTGATGTCGAAGCCGTAATGGCCGGCAAGGGTGTCGATCATCTGGAAGTAGTGAAGAGAATGGCGTCCCGACCAAGGGACAATCGCCCCTTCGCGGACGGAGATCCCAAGATCGGGGACGACAAGCTCCTCGTCGAAGAACGTCCGCGTGCCGAGCCCGCCGCAGTCCGGGCAGGCCCCGTAGGGGCTGTTGAAGGAGAACATCCGCGGGGCAAGCTCCGTAATGCTGACGCCGCAGTCCGGGCAGGCATAGCGCTCACTGAAAAGCGCCTCTTCCCCGCCTGCCAAACCTACGCGGACGAGACCATCGGAAAGCCCGGAGGCCATCTCCAGCGAGTCGCGCAGGCGCTTCCGGATCCCCTCCTTGATCACGAGGCGGTCGATCACCACGTCGATGTCGTGGCGCCTGTTCTTGTCGAGGCTGATCTCCTCGGCGAGTTCCCGGACCTCCCCGTCCACGCGGACGCGAACGTACCCCTTCTTCAGAAGCGTTTTCAACTCCTTCTGGAACTCCCCCTTCTTCCCCCTGGCAATCGGGGCGAGGATCGTCACGCGGGCGTTCGGCGGATAGGCGAGGATCGTCTCCAGCATCATGTCGATCGTCTGGGATTGGATCTCCTTCCCGCACTTGGTGCAGTGCGGAACACCGACCCGGGCGAAGAGGAGCCGGAGATGGTCGTAGATCTCGGTGACCGTCCCCACGGTGGAGCGGGGGTTGTGGGCGGCCGTCCGCTGTTCGATCGCGATCGCCGGGGAGAGCCCCTCGATCGATTCCACATCCGGCTTGTCCATCTGGCCAATGAATTGCCGGGCGTAGGTGGAAAGCGACTCGACATAGCGCCGCTGCCCCTCGGCGTAGATCGTGTCGAAGGCGAGAGACGACTTCCCGGAACCGGAAACGCCGGTGATAACGACGAGGCGGTCCCGTGGGATGTCCACGTTGATGTGCCTGAGGTTGTGCTGAGCGGCGCCCTTGATTTTAATGCAATTCATTATAATTTGATTTCGATGTGCGACTTCTTTCGGAGCTCCGCCAGCCACTCGCCGAATTTCTTTTCCATCTTCTCCCGGTCGATCTTTTCCCGGATCTCTTCCCGGACGTTCTCGATGGCCTTGAGTCCCGCTCCTCTGCGGTCGACGACCTGGATGATGTGAAAACCGACGGGTGATTCGATGACGCCGCTGATCTGATTGAGAGGCAGGGTAAAAGCGGCATCCTCCACCTCGGAGTGGATCATCCCCCTCTCGATATAACCGATATCACCACCTTCGGCCGCGGCCGGCCCCTGGGAAAATTTCGCGGAGAGCATTTCAAACGGCTCGCCGTTCAGAAGGCGCTTGTGGATAGCATCGGCATCCGCGCGGAGTTTCTCCTTCGCGGCCGGGTTTTCTTCCTTCGGCAGCAGAAGAAGGATTTGCTTGATCCGAACGGCCTCCTTCCCCTCATAATCCTCCCGATGCTTTCGGTAATACTCCCCGATTTCTTCGTCCGTCACCGCCACTTTGGATTTGATGTCCCGCCGGATCAGCTTCAACCGTACGAGTTGATCCCGGATATCCTTCCGATAGGCGTCCAGGGTCATCCCCTCCTGCTGCAGCGCCTTCTGGAACTCATCCGGGGAGACTTTCCGCTGCTTCTGCATATCATTGATCGCATCCGTCACCTCCTCGCTCCGGACGGTGATCCCGGTTTTCCGGGATTCCTGTTCCATCAGCAGATTGTCGATCATCCGATTCAGAAGGGCCGCCCTGGTTTCACCCAAAGCCTTCTCCCGATCCCGGCCCTGGTAATTCGCCGTAAACCGTTCCTGATAGGGTTCAAAGGCATTATTCAATTCAGACAGCGTGATGACCTCATCGTTGACGACGGCCACGATCCGGTCCGCCACGATCCGGTCCGCCACCCCCGCCTGCGCCGACACGCACAGGAACATCGCCACCGTTCCCGCCAGAATCGCATTACCGATTTTCATCATAAGCTCCTAAAATTTGATATCATTTCCGAATCTGAAGAGAAAATGCCGTCAGCGTTTCTCCGGAACGGCCGACGGATGGGTATCCTTCGTCTCCGCTATCGTCGACGCCGCCCCCCCCGGAAGCGGACGGTTGATCCGGATCGCGGCCTTTGCTTTGAGTCCTTCGATCCAGATTTGATAGGCTTCGGCCTCCTTCTGTTTTCGCAGATCGGCGATAACCTTCTCTCTCACATCCGCAAACTTCCGGCCGCCGGCCTCCGCTTGTCCCAGGACCTTGAAGATATGGAAACCGTACGGGCTCTGGACCACTCGGCTCACCTTTCCCACCGGCAGGGAAAAGACCATTCGGTCGATCGCCTCGGGCATCACCCCCCGCTCGAAAAAACCGAGATCGCCTCCCCTCGTCGCCTCAGGGCCGATGGAAACCTCCCGTGCCACCTTATCAAAATCCTCTCCCGCCTTCAATCTTTTCAGGATCCCCTGCGCCCGGTCGCGGTCGGGAAGAACGATCTGCGCGACGCGCACCCGCCGATCGGTGGCGTAGGTCTTGCGATGGTCATTGTAATACCGCTCCGCCTCCTCGTCCGCCACCTGAATCTTTGCATTGACGTCCAGGGCAATGAGTTTCTCGAGGAGCATCCGCTTCCGCAAGGCCTCCTTCCATTCGGGCAGACTGATTCCGCCTTCACCGAAGAGCTTGTCGAACTGGTCGTTGTAATCCTTCCGGATCTCCTCCATCCGGGCGGCGAACTCCGCGTCTCCGATGGAAAGAGAAAGATCGCGGGCTCGCTGGACCATGATCCTCTCCCGAATCAGGTTATCGAGGACCTCCTCCTTCAGGCTTTCCGTTTCCTCTCTCTTCAGCGGCGTTTCCCTTTTCGCAAGGGCCGTCTCCTCCCTCAGGGCTTTTTCAAACTCCTCGATATCAATCGATTGGCCGTTCACGGTCGCAACCGCGGGCGCCGGAGGCGGGGACGGTTTCTCACTCCCGCAGGCAGCAATAAATGAAAGTATAACAATCAACGGGAGTAGCCCCCGCAGAGCCTCTCTAAGTAAGAAGTGCTGAGTGCTGAGGACTGAGGAAAAGCAAAGACGGATCATCCCTAAAAAACCCCCAAAATTAATTTGTTTTACTCAGCACTCAGTCCTTAGCACTCAGTCCTTAGCACCCAGCTCCTGAAGCAACTCCCGCGCCTGGGTCAGGACCGCCGACCCCTTGAGCCCCGGCATGGGGATGGTCAGTTTGAGATCGGGGCTAAGCTGCACCCCCCGCACCTTCCCTCGGTACATCTCAATGATCCGGACGGGGTCGATCGGGCTCCTCTCATGCAGGAATACCGACATCGCCCTGCCGTCATAGCCCATCTTCTTCCCCTTGAGGGTCTTGAGGAGGTTGCGGATCCCGATCACCGCAAGGAGGTTATCCACCTCGGGGGGAACGAGACCGTAGCAATCCAGCAGCTCGTCGCGGATCCCGCATAGCTCCTCGTCAGTCGAAGTTAGGGAGACCCGCTTGTAGGTCACCAGCCTCCGGTGTTCGTCGGCCATGTACGCCTCGGGAATGAACGCCGGGATCCCGAGATGGATCTCCGGCCGGACCTCCTCCTCCGGCGCCGGCTCTCCCTTGATCTCCCGGATCGCCTTATCCATCAGCTCCGTGTAGAGCTCGTAGCCCACGGCAGAGACGTGTCCGGACTGGGAGATCCCAAGCAGGCTCCCCGCACCTCGGATCTCCAGGTCGTTGGAGGCGATCCGGAAACCGGAACCCGGTTCGGTGAAGTCCATGATCACCTGGAGCCGCTTCTGGGCGTCGCGGGAGAGCATCGCCCCCTTGGGAACAAGGAGGTAAGCGGAGGCCTCCTCTTTTGACCGCCCCACCCTCCCCCGGATCTGATAGAGCTGTGCAAGGCCGAAGCGGTCGGCCCGGTTGATGATGATCGTGTTCGCCGTCGGGATGTCGAGGCCGGAACCGATGATCGACGTGCAGACGAGGACGTTGTCCTCCCGCCAGACGAACCGCGCCATCGCCCCCTCGATCTCCGTCGGCTTCATCCGGCCGTGGACCACCCCCACCTGCGCTTCCGGGACGAGCTTCTGGACAAGGCGGGCCATCGTGAAGATCGACCGGACGCGATCGTGCAGAAAAAATACCTGGCCGTTTCTTGCCAGCTCGCGGCGGATCGCGTCGGCAATCACCTCCTCGTTGAATTCCAGGACGTGGGTCTTCACCGGAAGGCGGTCCTCCGGCGCGGTGTTGATGATGGAGAGATCCCGGATTCCGACGAGCGACAGGTGGAGCGTCCGCGGAATGGGGGTCGCCGTCAGAGTGAGGACATCTACCAGTGTCCGCAATTTTTTGAGTTTCTCCTTGTGGCTGACGCCGAAGCGCTGCTCCTCGTCGATGATGACGAGGCCCAGGTTCCGGAAGGTCACGTCCTTCTGGAGAAGCCTGTGGGTGCCGATGACGATGTCCACCGTCCCCCGGGAGAGGCCGTCGAGAATCTCCTTCTGCTCGGCCTTCGTCCGGAAGCGGTTCAGGACTTCGACGCGGATCGGATAGGGTTTCAGACGACGGGAGAAGGTCTGGTGGTGCTGTTCGGCGAGGATCGTCGTGGGGACGAGAACAGCCACCTGTTTCCCGTCAAAGGCGGCCCGGAGTGACGCCCGCATCGCCACCTCGGTCTTCCCGAACCCGGCGTCGCCGCAGATCAGGCGGTCCATCGGCTTGCCGCCGTTCATGTCGATATGGATCTCCTCGATAGCCTTCGCCTGGTCCGGCGTCTCCTCAAATTCAAAGGAGGCGCAGAACTCGTCGTACATCCGGTCGGGGGCGGCAAAGGCATCCCGGGCCATCACCTCTCGGGCGGCGTAGATGGAAACCAGTTCCTCAGCCACCTCGCGGACCGACTTCTTCACCCGTTCCTTGACCGTCTCCCAGGAGGTCCCGCCCAATTTGTCCACCTTCGGGACGAACCCGTCCGGGCCGATGTAGCGCTGGATCTGATCGATCCGGTCGACGGGGAGGTAGAGCCGGTCGTTCTCCTGATACGCGATCAGCAGAAAATCGTTTTCGATCCCGCCCGCGGCCAGCTTCTGGAGACCCCGGTAGCGGCCGATGCCGTGCTCGGTGTGAACGACGAAATCGCCCTCGCCCAACTCCCCAAACGACTTGAGGAAATACCCCTCCCGGGCCGGACGGACCCGCCTCCGCAAAACCTTCTTCCCGAAGATCTCCTCCTCTGAGAGGACGACGAGGTTCATGCCGGGAAGATGGAATCCGCCGCTGATCCGCCCTTCCCGGAGAAGAAGAATGGGGTCAGGTCTTGGGTCTTGAATTTCAGCGGTTTGAAATTCAAGACCCAAGACCTGACCCCATTTACCGGCCTCTTTCCGGACGGGGAGGTCGTACCGTGCGAGAAGCTGTCCCGTCCGCTGCATACACTCCTGTCCGCCGCAGACGAAGACGACCCGCTTCCCCTCCCCGAGCCATCCCCGGATCTTCTCCGCAAGCGGCATCAGAAGACCGGCCTCTTCGGCCTCCGTCCGGATCGTCTCGCCGAGGGCGATATCCCGCTCCAGGTAAAAGCGTATAAGGCGGCGATCATCGTCTCCGGTCCCGAGGGAGAGACCTGTCAGATGGAGCTGTCGCATCTCCTGCAGGCGCCCGGAGACCTCCGCTGAGGTCAGGTAAGCCGCTTCCTTCTCCAAGTGGAACCGTTCCCCGTCGTGGGCTTTCAGGATGAAACGGTCGAAGTCGTTTTCGATCCTCTCCTGCGCCAGCGCGATCGCGAGCGGGTCATCGAGGAGAAGGAGTCCGCCCGCCGGAAGGTAGTCGAAGAGCGTGCCGAGTCCTTGATCCCCCGGATCGCTGTTTCCGGCGGCGTCATAGAAGAGGGAATGGAACAACGGGTTGACCGCAGAGCCGAGGCCGGTCGCGATCATCTCGGCGAGCTTGTCCTTCACGGCCCGCGGGAGTTCCAAATCGTTGGACCGACGGCGGATGTTCCGGACGGCGCGTTCCCGCCGCGAGGGGGTGAGGATCACCTCCCGGGCCGGGAAGAGCCTGAATTCAGCCAGTTCGGTAAGAGAACGCTGGGTGGCCTCGTCGAATGCGCGGATCGATTCCAACTCATCGCCGAAGAACTCCAGGCGGTACGGATGGTCGGCCGGAGGGGGAAAAAGGTCAATGATATTTCCCCGGACGCTGAACTCCCCTTTCCCTTCCACCAGCGTCACGCGGCCGTAGCCCCCTTCCGTCAGCGTCCGTACGAACGCGTCCCGCTCGCGACAGTCGCCCACCGAAACCCACTCGACATAGCCTTCGAGGATCTCGCGCGGAATCACCTTCTGCATGAGGGCGCGGATCGGGATCACCACGACGGCCGGCCCGCCGTAGGCCAGACGGTGGAAGACATCCAGGCGGGCAAGCTCCGTCTCACGCTGGAATGCAAACATATCCGTCGTCAGGAGATCCCATGGGGGCAGGAGGAACGCCTGATCCTCCCCCAGGAAGAGGGAGAGATCCCGGACGAAGGCTTCTGCATCCTTTTCGGTCGGAGCAATCACGTTGAGGGGTCGGCGCAGATGCCTGAACAGAAGGGCGACGACGAAGGCCCTGGCCGCACCTTCCAGGCCTCCGACGGCAATCCGCTCCTCCCCGCGGCCGAGCCTTTCCAAAAGCTCCCGCAGAGCGGGATCGCCCGGATTGTTTTTGATTTCAACGACCCTTCTCACAGACGGTCTCATAAATTTAAGACCCCTTTTGACCGGAGGTTTTCAGGGGGATCCTTCCGAAGCGGAGATGACAACTGTTTGCAAACGCATTACCTTTACGATCTTGTCTATGGGTCATTGCCATTAAATATCATCAGGCTGAATCGTAACTACTATAATATTGAGTGCATTTATTCAAGCAGTAATATCTCCCCGCTGTCGTGACAAACTTGCGGTCCACTCTCCTCCATACCCGCCAACCCATCCCCCTTCACTATTGACAGGGAAAGCGATTTCAGATAGCCTTTCGTCACTTTCAAAAAAGGTGACGATAATGATCAGCGTTGAAGAGGCCCTGAAAAAGATCCTGGCTGCAATCTCCCCGCTCGGGCTGGAGAAGGTGAATATCCTCGACGCGCTGGGGCGTGTGATCGGCGAGGATGTTTATGCCGGACGCGCCATCCCGCCGAAAGACAACTCGGCGATGGACGGCTACGCCCTCCGCATGGGGGATACACGCGGCGCATCAGCGGAAAAGCCGGCAATGCTGGAGGTCGTCGAGGAGATCCCCGCCGGAGCCGTCCCTGAAAAGCGGATCGGGCCGGGGCAGGCCGCGCGGATCATGACCGGCGCACCGGTCCCGGAGGGCGCCGACGCCGTCGTCCGGATGGAGGATACGCGGAAGGAAGACGGGCAGGTCGCCATCCTTGTCGAGGCAAAACATGGACAGGACATCCGTTTGGCGGGCGAGGATGTGCAGCCCGGAGAAAAGGTGATCTCCCGGGGCGAGGTGATCCGGCCTGCCGAGGTCGGCATGCTGGCCGCCCTTGGGCGCTCCTTCGTCTCCGTCCACCAGCGGCCGCTCGTTGCCATCGTCGCGACGGGAGACGAACTCACGGACATCGACGAACCCTCGTCGCCCTGGAAGATCGTCAACAGCAACAGCTATTCGCTCGCCGCCCTCGTTCTCAACTGCGGCGCCGTCCCTCTGCAGATCGGCATCGCACGCGACCGGAGGGAGGACATCGTTGCAAAATTCCGGGCCGCCATCAGGGCCGATCTGATCGTCTCTTCCGGCGGCGTCTCCGTCGGGGACTATGACCTCGTCAAGGAGGTCTTGAAGGAGGAAGGAAACCGCATGCAGTTCTGGCGGGTCGCGATGAAGCCTGGACGGCCGCTCGCCTTCGGCATGCTGGGTGAAGTTCCCATCGTCGGTCTTCCGGGGAACCCCGTCTCTGCGATGGTTTCCTTCGAGCAGTTCATCCGTCCCGCGATCCTCAAGATGATGGGACACGTGAACCTGTTCCGGCAGACCGTCCAGGCGCGTCTCGGCGAGGATATCAACAAAAAGCCGGGGATCCGGCATTTTATCCGGGCCAGGATCCAAAGGGACGGGGATTTTTACACCGTCGTCACGACGGGCGACCAAGGCTCCGGCATCTTGAAGTCGATGGTCAGGGCGAACGGCCTGATCATTCTCCCGGAAGAGGTCACAACGGTCCAGGCGGGCGGTATGGTGACGGTCCAACTCCTCGACGATTCCCTGGATTGGACGGTGGAACCGGGTTATTAGAAACATCGCCCCTTTCCTTCCCAGGCCGGATGTGTTATTGAAACGCCACGGAAGTGCAAAGGTCACTGGTGGGCCTCCCGGACTTCAAATCCGGTGTGGGGGGCTAGTACCCTCCCAGGTGGGTTCGATTCCCATGCACTTCCGCCAATAATATCAAGCATTTGTGACTATTCCAGGAATACCCTTGATTCCTGTTTTTTGCTATCAGCCTCGATTGTGATAAAATTGTGATAAAATCTCCACTATGGGATCGACATCTGTTTATCTTGATACGCTTGAGCAATTTTTTCAGCGGCGATACGCAGGTCATCCTCGCTCGTAATGTTATACCTGTCAAAAACACTCCGGGTTTTATGACCAGAAATTTTCATCATCACCGTATCGGGTATTCCCGCCCTTGACATATTGCGCACCGCGGTTCTTCTGTTGTCGTGAAGAAGCTTCCCAGTTAGACCCGCTTTCTTACATGCGCTATGCCAAGCAGTCTGGTAATTTTTTGCCTCAAAACGGCTCTTTCTACGGCTCAAACCACCCAGTTCCAGCGTCAAATCACCCTCTACAATTTCACCATATACTAAGTACGGTAAAATCAGTCCACGAAGGGAAAATCCAGCTTTTGCAGTAAAATCCTTGAAATTATCAGCCTGAAGATTGGCGGTGTTTCGGAAAATTTATTGATCCGGGACGACGGTCTAAGCAGTGAATACAACAGGACTAAATTTGTGATTTACGATTATCACTACAACGCCGGTTAGACTGATTCATGACGGATGATCCTTCAGCCATTTTTTCTTATGAGAGTTTCTGGATCTTTCTTTGTTACGCCGCTGTTTCATAAACCAGGCGATTACGTCTTGCGGGTTCCATGTAATTCTCGG
>JAHIMW010000070.1 GCA_018896355.1 Pseudomonadota bacterium | reverse complement strand
TTCCCCTCCCCCGGCGGGAGAGACTCCTCTCTAACTTCCCCTCCCCCGGCGGGAGGGACTCCTCTCTAATTTCCCCTCCCCCGGCGGGAGGGGATTAAGGGGAGGGGGAGAAGCATTTGAACTTTTTACGAAGCCATCAAAAACAGGAGGTTCTCATGGATAGTCTTCGGCCGTACCGTTCTTTCGTGAGCTACATCGATCGCAGCCGGGAGTACTACGCCGCCCAAGGCTACTCCAAGCCGTACGCCTGGGCCCACCACGACTATGTCCCCTTTACCCCGCTGCTAAAGCCGCTCTCCCAGTGCCGTGTGGGATTGGTGACGACGGCCGGCAGAACGGGAGCGGAGGGAATGATCGGGGCCGGGCGGATGAAACGGGACCCTTTCGCGCAGCCGACGGACCCGCCGCCGAAAAGCCTGTTCACTGACGATCTGTCTTGGGACAAGAAGGCAACCCACACCGATGACGTCGACAGCTTCCTGCCGGTAAACCGCCTCGCCGAACTAGCCGCCGGCGGCCGTATCGGGTCGGCGTCGCCCCGCTTCTACGGGGTGCCCACCGATTACAGCCAAAACCGAACGTCGAATGATGCCGCCCCAAGGATTCTCGAGTGGTGCCGGGAGGATGGCCTCGACGCCGTACTGCTGTCGGCGCTCTGACCGGTCTGCCACCAGACCGTGAGTCTGGCCGCGAGGCACCTGGAGGCGAACGGCATCGCCACGGTGGTGATGGGCTCTGCGCGGGACATCGTGGAGGAGTGCGGCGTCGCCCGCTTCGTGTTCACCGATTTTCCGCTGGGGAATCCCTGCGGGAAGCCTTGGGACCAGGAGATGCAGCGCTCGATCGTCGGAAGCGCGCTCGATCTGCTCGAGCGGGCCTGGATGCCGCGCACGACGATCCAGACGCCGTTTCACTGGGAAGACGACATGTGGCGCGACGCATTCCTGCGGGTCGACGACGGCAACCGTGAGGCGCTGGCCCAAGCAGGGGAGGAGCGTCGCCGCCGTCAGGCCGCAGTCAAAACCGTTCGGTGAACGTTGAGATTGGTTCAACAGTTTCCTTTTCCTAACCTCCATGCCCGAGGTGAGCACAACAAGGAATCAATCACCCCCACCCTGCCCTCCCCCGTCGAGGGTGAGGGATAAAAGGAGAGGGGCATTTTCATATAAACAGAAAATAACAAAAAGACAGGAGGAGACAATGACCGCTCTTTTCGAGGAAACCCAGCTCAATGGAATGGCGCTGGCAAACCGGTTCGTGCGGTCGGCCACATGGGAGGGGATGGCCGGCGATGACGGCAGCGCCACACCCAGGCTGGTTGATTATATGGCAGCTCTCGCCCAGGGCGGGGTCGGACTGATCATCTCGAGCCACGCCTATGTTGACCGGAAGGGGCAGGCCGGGCCAAGGCAACTGGGGGTCTGCAGCGACGATCTGCTCCCTGGCCTGACCGCCATGGCCGAGGCGGTTCATCAAAACAACGGCAAAATGGTACTGCAACTGGCCCACGCCGGTTTTTTTGCCGATGCCAGTCGGACCGGACACGCCCCGTTTGCGGTTTCCAACATCGAGGGAATGGCCAAATCTCCCCGCGTGGAGCTAACCGCAGACGGGATCGGGAAGATCGTCATTGCCTTCGCCGAAGCGGCGATCCGGGCAAAAAAGGCCGGTTTTGACGGTGTTCAGATCCATTCGGCCCATGGGTATCTGCTGAGCCAGTTCCTCTCGCCGGCCTTCAACCGCCGCACCGACGAATACGGGGGAAGCATCGAAAACCGGGCCAGGGCCTTGATGGATGTGCTCCGGACTGTCCGGGGCGCTGTGGGTCCGGACTACCCGGTGCTGGTCAAAATGAACGGACTCGATGATATCGATAACGGTCTCTGCCTTGAAGATTCCCTCCAGGTGGGGAAGATGCTGGCCCAAGGCGGGATCGACGCGATCGAACTGAGCGGCGGGTTCCTGACCGGCGGTAAACTAAGCCCCAGCCGATCCCGGATCGATTCCGAGGAGAAGGAGGCCTATTTCCGGCAGGAGGCGAAGGCCATGAAGGAGCAGACCGGCGTTCCGCTGATTCTGGTCGGAGGGAATCGCTCGTTTCCGATGGCCGAGCACATCATTTCCGAAGGGATCGCCGATTATATCTCCATGAGCCGCCCGCTGATCCGGGAGCCCGGTCTGATCAACCGCTGGAAATCCGGGAACCTTGCAAAATCCGCCTGTATTTCGGACAACCAGTGCTTCGGCCCGGCCATGGCCGGGGAGGGAATCTACTGCGTAACGGAGAAAAAGGAAAAGGGGTAGCGGCCATGGACAATGGTATAAGGATTACGGATATTGATATTTGTTGATTCCACGCTCAGACTGCTGTTGACCTTGATACTCATCCCGGGCATCATCGGCGTGATCGGCCCGTCGGTCTCGCCATCCTTTGCCGCGGAAGAAGGGAGTCTGCGGACCCAAGAACAGGTCATCCGGATTCAGGGCAACCGGATATCCATCGATGTCAAGAACGCCGCCATCCGGGACGTCCTGCGGGAGATCGCCCAAAAGGCAAAAATGGACGTTGTCCCCGGTGAAGGGGTGTCCGGTGAAGTCACCATCCAACTGACCGACGTGACGATCGAAGAGGTCCTGGAAAATCTGTGCAGGAGCCGGGCCCTGGTTTATGAATATCTGCCGGATCTCAATGCCTATAGAATCATCCGCGCGCTGGCCTTCGGCGGGGCCGACGCAAAAGGGGCCGGCGGGGCCGCAACGCCCGCTTCGGCAACCTCCCCGGGCGACAACACCGAGGCAAGGCGGGTATTTTCCGGCGCCTCGGCGGAGCATGCCGATGGAAAACCGGGAAGCCGGATTTCTCAGGGTGAATCGGGCGGCGAAGGCGTCTCCGGCGAAACGGACGACCGGGCGAGGCCGCTCTATAAAAAGGGTGAGCTGCTGGTCCGATTCAAGCCAGGCGCGACCGATCGGCAGATGGAGGAGTTGCATCGTTCCCTGGGAAGCTCCGTTCTGGGAACAATTTCGAAGCTGCGGCTGCAGAGGATCAGGCTTCGCACAGGGCTGGCGGAGATGGAGGCGATGGCGCTCTACGCGGCCTCCGCCATCGTGGAGCATGCGGAAAGACACGCCCTGCGCTACCCGAACCGGGCTGCCAACGATCCTTATGCCGATCTGCAATGGGGGCTGGCGAACATCCATGCCGGGGAAGCCTGGGACATCACGCCGGGGAAACCGGCGGTGGTCATCGCCGTCATCGATACGGGCGTCGATTACCAACACCCGGACCTGCGGGGAAACATCTGGATCAATGCGGCGGAGATTCCCGGCAATGGCATCGACGATGACGGCAACGGCTATGTCGATGACATCCGGGGCTGGGACTTCGCCGGCAATGATGCAATAAATCCGGTTGCGGACAACGACCCGATGGACGTGGACGGTCACGGCACCCATATCGCCGGCATCATCGCCGCGTCGGGGAACAACGGCCTGGGGATTGCCGGGATCAACTGGCAGGCGAGAATCATGCCCCTGAAGGTTCAGGCGGATAACAGCAACTCTTTCTTGGAATTTGCGATCATTGAGGCCATCCAGTACGCGATCGACCAGGGGGCGAAAATCGTCAACAGCAGCTTCGGGGGTTCGGCCGGAAGCGCTGAAGAGGAGGGCGCCTTCACGGCATTGAAAGATGCGGGCGTCCTTGCGGTTTGTGCGGCCGGAAACAGCACTCAGAACACCGATGTGACGGCGAATTATCCGGCCGGCTACCCCCTGGACAACATCATTTCAGTGGCTGCCAGCGGCTCGGACGACAAACTTGCATCCTTCAGCAATTGGGGACCAACCAGCGTAGATCTGATGGCCCCCGGCGTGAGCATCTATTCAACCACCCTGGAAAGCTCTGGGACCGATGCTCGGGTCCGGGTCGCGGGGAGCAATCCGGTCGAATACGCGGCGCTCGGCATGGAGTATGCGGGCCGGACGGGCGAAAACGGGATCACGGGGACCGCCTATAACTGCGGACAGGGGTACACGGATCAATTTCCCGACGGCGTGACCGGATACATCGCGCTGATCCAGAGGGGAAACCGGGACGGGAACGATTTTTATTTCGATCAAAAGGTGCAAAACGCCCAGGTCGCCGGTGCCAAAGGGGTGATCATCTACAACAACAGAGTTCCGCCTGATAGTTTCGACGCCAGCGGCGGCACACTGGGCAGTCCCGGCGACTGGGTGCCGGCGGTTTCCATCACCAAAGCGGCCGGCGAGGCACTGATCGCTCTCGGTAGCCCGACGGTGACCCTGATCAATAGACCGGTCATCTATGCTTACATGAACGGCACCTCGATGGCCGCCCCGCATGTTGCGGGGGTGGCCGGCCTGCTGCTGGCCCAGTGTCCTTCGCTGTCATACACGGGGATCAAGTCTGCGATTCTCGATACGGCGGATCCGATCGGGAGCGTTGCCGACAAAATGGTTTCCGGCGGCAGGGTGAATGCGTTTGCCGCGCTCAAGAGCCTTCTGCTGCCCGCCGATCTGACCGGTGACTGCCGGATCGGGCTGAACGACGCCGTCTTGGCGTTGCAGCTGCTCTCGGGCCTGCCGCCCCCGGTCCCTTATCCCTGTGCCGCCTGCGGGAAGGGTGTGACCGGGGATGACAAGATCGGCCTGCAGGAGGCGATTTTCATCCTGCAGACCGCGGCGGAACTCCGATAGACGGTCATTTCGATGAGTGACGCGACCTTCCCCGAGAGAGGGGACCATTCCCCAAGGGAAGGTCACAGGGGTCCGTCAGGAGGCGAAGCCCTCGTCGGCAATCTCCATCATCGAGAGGTCACCGCTTTTGATGGCCTTTGCGGCCGCATCCACCTCGGGCAGGACGTGCTTGATGAAATACCGGGCGGTCGCGGCGAATTTCTGATCCCGCGGATCGATGATCAGGTTGGCCATAGGTAAATCTCCTTTCAACGGTGAAGTTTGTACGTCAAGCCTGGCTGGCCTTGACGGCCTCCAGCAACGCCTTTTGGTCAGCCGGAGGCGGCAACACCCCGACCCTCTCGATGAGGGCAATTGCCTCGAAGGCGCAGCCTGTCGCGCAGACGCCGCACCCGATACAGCGGTCCAGATTCAAATCCCATTCGTCCCCGTCGGCCATGATGATCGCTTTGGCAGGACAGCGATCGACACAGGCCCCGCATGAAGTGCATAGCTCAGGGTTGTGCTCGGGTTGGAAACCGGAGTTCAGGATCACGCCCGGCTTGGGTTGAGCGAGGGCGGTCTTGAGGATCATGGAATGACATGCGCAGCAGTTGCAGAGGAAATCGATCTCCTGCCGGTTGATGGACGCATGAACCAGCCCGGCCTCTTCCGACTTTTTAAGGATCGCGAACGCCTCCTCCTTGGTAATCTGTCGGCCCATTTTCCGATCGATGACAAACTGGGCCCCGATGCCGAATTGCATGCAGACGTCATCGGGGTTTCCGCAATCGTCGGTTTCGTCCAACAGTTTGGCCTCGTGGCGGCAGAAACAGGTGGAGACGGCCAGGGGGTGGTATTTTTCGATATAGGTCGCCACCTGATGGTAGGTGTGGATGACATTGTCGTTCTGAATCTTTTCGTCCACCGGGATCACGCGGGTTGTCGGAAAGGTGATCGTCACCGGCCCTTGATCGACATCCACGGCGGCCTTGTAGGCGTGGATCAGCCGGGCGATCTTCTTGTCCCGTTCCGTCTTGGTGCCCCTCATGAACTGGAATTCAAAGATACCCGGAACGAAGGTCGGCGCGCCGTAAAAGGTGATCTCCCCCATGGAACCGGCGGTGCAGAGGCCCTTGTCTGCCATCCCCTCCAGGATGGGAGTCACCTCTTTTACCTCTTTCCCCAATACCTTTGCGATCACATCGGCGGGATGAAACCCTTTCGGTATCGCATTGTAGGCCGCCGCCTCTTCCGGGGTGAACAGCTCCTCAACCAGGGCGTAAAACTCGGGAATATCCTTTCCCGGATACCTTCCCCGCCGTTTGGCCAGGGTTTCGCACAGTTCACGGTAAACTTTTTCCGCCATATTCGTTCTCTCCTTTCTTATGCCGATCCTCGTTATTTTTTCGGATGGCGCGGGTCGGTCACCCCCTCGGTCGGCCGTCCGAAAGAGGCCGTGTCCAGCCCCTTGAGGGGATGGTTCTTTGCGTACATGCTTTTTAGTTTTTTCGCACGCACCTCGGGGTAAAAGGTGTGGATCGCCGCCTGGCTCCGATCCAGAGGAACCTCTTCAATTGCGTAGTCGGCCGAACCGAGGCCGTTGGCCACGCCGCCGTAGATCTGGGCCTCGATGTCCTTCCCTTTGATGACGTTCAGCTTTTTTGAGCCCGCCTCCAGCGCGCCGAACTCCTCCGCCTCGGAATTGAGCAGGCCGGGAGCGGCGTTCATCATGTCGATGCATGCCTTGTCGACCGCCACCGGGTCGTAGGAGGCCAGGATCCCGAGACCGTTGACGATCGGGGTGTCGGTCCATCCGTAGCAGTCGCAGCTCGGGGAGATGTCCATCGCGAAATTGAGGAAGAAGGCCTTCCCCTCCTCCTTGGTCATCATCGCGGCGAGCGCCGAATCGGCAATGCGGCGGCCGAGGGTGGGCAGGTGGTCGAAGCGCTGGATCGCATTGAAGCCCGCCATGTTGACGCAGAGGTTGGCGCAGGCAAAACAGTAGACGCAACTCTCCAGGTCCACTTCAAGACCCTGATCCGTCACCTGGATCGACCCTTCGGGGCAGCAGTCTTCACAAACCTGCCACCATTCGCACTGGCGTCCCGGGCAGAGTTTGGCGTCGATCACGGGCTTGTCGCCGGCCAGGGCGCCGTGGAGATTCATCTTGCCCCGTTTGCTCGCCCCGCCGACACCGATGTTCTTCAGCGATCCCCCGTACCCGCCGGCGGGATGCCCCTTGAAATGGGCCACCGACAGAAGCGCGTCGGCGTCGGCGATCGCGCGGGCCACGAACTGTTTGTTCAGGTAGTTCCCCCGGCCCTGCAAATCGACCACCACATCGTCGGTTCCGAGCCAACCATCGGCCATCACGATCGGACAGCCGACGGTACCCTGATTGAAACCGTTCTTGTTTGCTGTTTCGAGGTGATCCATCGCCAGCGTCCGGCTGATCCAGGGGTGGTAGGGCATCGTCGTCGTATCGGTGACGAAGGGGCGCAGCCCCTTCTCCTTCAGAAGATCGACCAGCGTGCGGATGATCACGGGTCTCAGATACCCGACATTGTAGGCCTCACCCATGTGGGTCTTCACCGCCACGATGTCGCCCTTCTGCAGACGATCCAGCCAGCCGGATCGCTCCAGGATCTGGCGGCCCTTGATGGCCGTCGATTCGAGAAAACGCCTCGCCCGCGCGTTCATGAACCATACTTTTGATGGCGACATCGCTCCTCCTTTTTATCCCGCATCAGACCCGTGAAGGGTTGCGGTCGGTTGTTGTCCGTTATATTCTGAACGATCACGAGCCATTGGTCAATGATTTATTGATTATTGAAAGCCCTTCACTTCCGGCATCGGTGTCCGCTACCGCCCCTTGAAGATCGGCTTCCGCTTTTCGAGGAAGGCCGCCACGGCCTCGATCATATCGTCGTTCGGGATCTGCGCGGCGTTCTTCTGGGCGACGTAGTGGAGCCCCGGGTAGACGCCGTGGTCGCGGCCGTGGAGAAGCACCTCTTTCGTTCCCTGGACGGCGAGCGGCGGGAGACCGGCGATCTCGTCGGCGAGGGCCTTCGCCTCCCCGTAGAGCGACTCCCGGTCCTCGCAGAGATGCGTGATGAACCCCATCTTCAGCGCATCCGCCGCGGTAAAGTTCCGGCCGGTGAGCGCGAGCTCGCGGCACCAGCCGTGGCCGATGATGGTCGGAAGCCGCTGGAGCGTCCCGATGTCGGCGATGATCCCGATCCGCGTCTCCCGGATGGAGAAAATGGCGTCTTTGGCGGCCAGACGGATGTCGCAGGCCGAAAGCAGATCCACTCCGCCGCCGATGCAGTGGCCATGTACCGCGGCGATCACCGGCTTCCGGCAGCGCTCGATGGCGCTGAATGCTTCCTGGAGGTCAAGGATCTTCTTCCGCAGCTCTTCGCGGTAGGAGGCCGAGCCGTTGCCCAGGAGCGACTCCGCGGCGACAAGGTCGAGGCCGGCGGTGAACATCTTTCCCTCCGCGCGGATGACGACCGTCCGGACCTCCGGATCGTCGTCCAAGGCGGCAAAGTGTTCCGCAAGCTCCGTGAAGAAGGACCATGTCATCGTATTGCGCTGCTCCGGCCGGTTCAGAATCAGCCAGGCCACGTTCGCCTCTTTTTCGATCTTGAAAGAACTATCCATGGTTTGCACCCCTTTCACCTGATCTGCTGCCTTGTAACACTTTTTCTTTAGTTTATCCCCCTCCCCCCCACCCTAACCCTCCCCCGCCAAGGGGGAGGGGATTGATTTGAGC
>JAHIMW010000069.1 GCA_018896355.1 Pseudomonadota bacterium | reverse complement strand
GCTCGTCCACGCGGATCCGTGGCAGCGGCAGCGGATTCTCCAGGGAGGAGATGGAATCGCCGATCTGGAGATTCTCGACGCCGGAAAAGGCGACAATGTCTCCCGCCTCAACCCGCTCCACCGGAACCTTTTTCAGACCCACGAAGGTGTAGAGGGCGGAGAACTTGACCCCCGGGGTGATCGCCTTTTCGCCGCAGAGGCTGTAGGCCTGGCGCATCTCGAGGACGCCGTTCATCACGCGGCCGATTGCGATCTGGCCGACATAGGAATCGTAGTCGAGGTTCGTGACGAGGTATTGCGGCACGGCCAGATCGTCCCCCTCCGGACCCGGAATCGCCGTCAGGATCGTATCGAAGAGCGGCGTGAGATCCGTCGAGCCGTCCCCGAGCTTCCGGTGGGCGACGCCGCGTTTGGCATTCGTGTAGAGGATCGGAAATTCGATCTGCTCCTCCGTCGCATCGAGGTCGATGAAGAGGTCGTACACCTCGTTGATCACCTCCTCGATCCGGGCATCGGGGCGGTCGATCTTGTTGATGATGAGGACGACGGGGATCCGCCGGGCGAGGGCCTTCTTCAGCACGAAACGCGTTTGCGGCAACGGGCCTTCGCTCGCGTCGACCAGCAGCATCACCCCGTCCACCATGTTCAGGCTCCGCTCGACCTCCCCGCCGAAATCGGCGTGGCCCGGGGTATCGACGATATTGATCTTCACCTCCCCGTATAGGATGGCCGTGTTTTTGGCCATGATCGTGATGCCCCGCTCCTTCTCGAGATCGAGCGAATCCATGACGCGATCCTCCACAACCTGGTGGTCGTTGAAGGTTCCCGTCTGCCGTAGCATCCCGTCCACGAGGGTCGTCTTGCCGTGGTCCACGTGAGAAATGATAGCAATATTGCGGATATTCGTTTTACGCATCTTCTTGTCTTCCTGTCTTTCCGTTCAAAGCGTTTATATAAAAACACTCCCGTTGTGTCCCTCCCCCTCGACGGGGGAGGGCGGGGTGGGGATGATTTTCAAAGCCATCGGGTTCAAGATCAATCGCAGATTACGCCGGATGCCTCGTCCGTTCGCGTCCGCGATCCCGCCCGCTCCTCCGCCGGGGGCGTTGCTTCTGACCTCCGGGGAGAGGCCTGCCGACGGGCGCCGGCTCGACCGTGAGCGCTGCAGGCTCTTCCTCTGCGGTTTCCCCCGAGGGCGACTGCGGCGCGGCCTGAAGGGTACGCTGATAGTATTCATCCAGCAGCATCGCGATCAGCGGCGACTCCTCCCCCGCTTCGGTAAGACTCCGGCCCAGCGGGATAAAGCGCCGCATCCGTTCCTTCTCGAGGCTGTCGCGTGACCGGAGGTCGGCCTCCAGGGAGGCGACCACCCGCTGCGCGACGATCCCCTCGACGTCCTCGTCCGTGGGAACCTTTTTTTCTTTCAGATCCGTGATGTTGAAGCTCCGGGCGATCGATTTGAGGACGAACTGCTCCATGCCGGCCACAAGCGTGATGGCGGTGCCGCTTGCCCCGACGCGGCCCGTACGCCCCGCGCGGTGGATGTAGAGCTCCGGATCCTCCGGCGGTTCGTACTGGAACACATGCGACAGATCGGGGATGTCGATTCCCCGGGCCGCAACGTCGGTCGCCACGAGGAAACGGAGCGTCCCCTTGCGCACCCTCGCCATGACCTTTTCGCGCGCCCCCTGCGCCAGATCGGAGCTGAGCTCGTCGGCGTCGTAGCCGAACCGTTTGAGGACAACCGAGACGAAATGCACCGTCGAACGCATGTTGCAGAAGATGATCGCCGAAAGGGGGTTCTCCATCTCGATGATCCGGACGAGCGAGCGCTCCCGCTGCATCCCCGGAACGACGTAGTAGATATGATCCGTTTCGGTCACATGGACGTGGTCCCGGCTCAGGCTGAGGAACTCGGGCTTGCGGATGAACTCCGCGGCGAGGCGGATCACGAAGGAGGGAATGGTCGCGGAGAACATGTAGCCGTTGATCGGCCTCTGGGGCAGGAACTGCTGGACCCGCTTCATGTCGGGGTAGAATCCCATCGAGAGCATCCGGTCCGCCTCGTCAAAGACAAAGATCTTCAGATCATCGAGGATCAGGGTCCCCTTCAGGAGATGGTCGAGGATGCGCCCCGGCGTACCCACAACCAGTTGCGCCCCCCCGCGGAAGGCGTCCAACTGCGGGCCGTATTTCACGCCGCCGTAGACGACGGCGGTCCGCAGCCCGAGTTCGCTGCCCAGAAGCTCCGCCTCGCGCGCGACCTGGGATGCCAACTCCCTGGTCGGGACAAGGACGAGGGCCTGACAGCCCTTCTTCGCCATATCGATCCGCTGCAGGATCGGCAGAAGGAAGGCCCCCGTCTTGCCGCTTCCCGTCTGCGACTGGACCATCAGGTTCCGTCCGGCCAGAATATAGGGGATCGCCCGGGCCTGGACCGGCAGCAGTTTTGCCCAGCCCGCCTTGGCGCACGCCGCACGGGACAGATCCGGAAGTTCATCGAGGGTTATTTCCGGCAGCGCGTTCTCCGGTTCGACAACCCGTTCTGCATTCGTCCGCTGCCGGCGGCTCTCCGCCGTCACCGGCTGTGGTTCCACATCGGCCGCGGGGCCGTTCTCCATAGTATCCTCTTGCATGATTCCTCTCTTTCGATGGACAGGGGGCTGATCTTCCGTAAGCGGCCCTGGGTTAGACACCCTGGCCGGGAGGGATGCAACACTTTCCTGCACGATTTGGAGATACACATACGCCCCAAAAGGGGATTTGTCAAGCCCTTTGCTTTCTAAGTGACCGAATATCTGAAATTTTATACGTTCCCGTCAGACAGGGCAATTCAGTAATCTCGCCTGCGGCCGCAAGTTTCCCTTGAAGTCGTCCTCCCGATTTGCTAAGCGGTGGCACGTATTCTCAGGAGAACTTCATGGATCAGAAAAACCATCCGCCCGCTGCGCTTGCCTGGCTCGTCTGGGGCCTCGGCGCGGCCTTCTACTTCGCCGGTTTCTACCATCGGGTCGCCCCCGCCGTCATGACCGATTCGTTGATGGCCGATTTCCATATCGGCGCCGCGGGGCTCGGCAACTTCACCGCCTTTTACTTCTACAGCTATTTCCTGATGCAGGTCCCCACGGGCATTATTGCCGACTACTGGGGACCCCGGAAGCTTTTGGCGGCCGGAGCGCTCGTGGCCGCCGTCGGGACCCTTCTTTTTGCCTCCGCCACGTCGATCGTTCCGGCCAACATCGGACGACTCCTCATCGGCGGGGCGGTCGGGGTCGCCTATGTCGCCATCCTCCGTCTTTCGACACGCTGGTTCGAACCCCGCTTCTACGCCACGGTGGGCGGGCTTACTCTTTTCTGCGGCGTCGGCGGCGCCGTCTCCGCCGGTGTTCCGCTGCATTTTCTGGTTGCCCGCTTCGGCTGGCGGCCCGTGATGTTCGTCGCGGCGGCCGTTATTTTCCTCATCGGGGCCGCGATCTGGCTGATCATCCGGGATGATCCTGCCGACCGGGGATACCGAAGCTTCGCCCCTCCGGAGCCGGAGGCGTTTTTTTCACTGGCGTCACTCCGCTCCGATCTGGTAACGGTGTTCCGCTACCGGAACACCTGGCTTCTCTCCCTCGTCGGTTGCGGCTTGACGGGACCGGTTCTCACCTTCGCCGGGCTCTGGGGCGTCCCTTTCTTCACGACCCATTACGGGATGCCCGTCGCGGCAAGCTCCGCCATCACCTCGACACTGCTGATCTGCTACGCCGCAGGCGCCATCCTGCTGGGCATCCTGTCCGACCGGATCGGCCTGCGCAAACCCGTCATGTTTGCCGGTTCGGTCGTGGCATTGCTCTGCTGGATTCCGATCCTCTTCTTCCCCGGACTCCCCATCTGGCTGCTCGTCTCCATGGTCATTCTCGTCGGCCTGGCGTGCGGGTCCGTGACCATCGGCTTCGCCTTCGTGAAGGAATCCGTCCCGTCCCGGTTCGCCGGCACGGTCAGCGGGGTGTACAATATGGGTTCGATCCTCGGGGCCATGATCCTCCAGCCGGCCATCGGCTGGCTTCTGGATCTGTCTTGGCGGGGGACCCTCGCCGGCGGCGTCCGGATCTACGCCTTGGCCGCCTATCGGTCGGGTTTTGTGCTGATCATCGTATTCTCGCTGCTGTCGGTCCTGGCAATCGCCTTGACCGCCGAGACCCACTGCCGTCAACAGGGGGCGCCGGACAAGAGCGGTGCGGGACACCGTTCACTTGATGTTTGCAGAAAAAAGGATTAGGATACCCT
>JAHIMW010000068.1 GCA_018896355.1 Pseudomonadota bacterium | reverse complement strand
GATCAGATTCCAGAAAACCTGCCGGATTTCGGTCTTGTTGGCTTGAACCTGCAAAGGATCTTCCGGCACAATCAGGCCAATCTTGAGGGGATCAGGCCAGTCGGGTACGCAGCGCAGGGAATCGATAACTTCCCGGATCGCACCCCTGACATCGATCTCCTCACAAACCCCGGTCGCCGGTCTTGCCATCAATAGAAAATCCTTCAGAAAGCTCTCCAACTGATCTTTCCCGCGGAGGATGATCTGCATCAGTTTCTGATTGGTTTCAGTAGGAGGAATGTCCTGTTTGAGCATTTGAATCGAGCCGCTGATGGAGGCGAGCGGGTTCCGGATCTCATGCGCAAGGCCGGCGGCCATGCCGCCGATGAAGGCGAGACGGCGGCTCTTTTCCAGAGATTCCCTCATTTCGTTGATTTCCGTTAAATTTTGAAAGATGATGATCTCTCCGATCGCAAATCCCTGAGGGTCACGGAGGGGCGACAGTGCGCCGCCGAGAATCAGGTTCCGACCGTCAGAAGCATGAAATGTGGTTTCAAAGCGAGTTTTTACAACCGATTTGTACGCGTTCGATTTACGCTCTTTCAGAAAAGAGGGGAAGTCCGGGAAGATTTCGCTCAGGGAGCGGTTTTCAACCTCCTTGAAAGAAAAGCCGGTAATCTCTGAGGCGGCCGGGTTGAACGACTTGATCCGCCCCTCCGGATTGATGCTCAGGATGCCGGTGTCCACCGATTCGATGATGCTCCGGTGCAGAATATCGAGCTGATCGAAGGCGCTCTGTTTCTCGGCAAGGAGGGTCCTGGTCCTTTTCTCCTGCTCGACGACAAAACTGGTAAGAAATGCGATGAAGTAAAAGGATAAGATATGGGTGATGATCCGGGTGAATACATAGCCTGCGTTCAACCGCTCATCCGGTATCGGGATCGAGAAAACGGGATAGATGATCCCGTAAAATTCCAGATCGGCAAAGAGGCCGTAAAAAATCCCGGCCGCCGAAGCGATCACCAGACCACCGCGTCTCCCGAGAAAAAGGACGGAGTAGATGATGACCAGAGGATAGAAGACGGAATAGATGCTGTGAATGCCTCCCGTGCCGTATACCATGGCCGTGGTCAGAATGACGTCACACAGGCTTTGAATATAAACGTTCAGCGGAAGATTCCGGATATATTTGAGAAGCGAAAGATAGACAATGGATAGAATATAGGTCAGCAGAATCGTCTTGAAAAGGGCGGATGCGGAGATTGCCGACAGGGTCCCCATGCCTTTGACTTCGACGAAGGTCGCAATTCCGAGCAGGAAGGTGACGATGGCCAATCTCGAAAGCATCAGCCAGCGGAGTCGGGATGTTACGTTATCGGGCAAAAGCGGTTTTTGAGTCATTGGTACTCTCTGTCGGTCTCAGATTTGTAGAAAGCGTCGCAGCAAAGTCGTCGACAGGCTACTTTCAGTCCGTGAAAAAGTCAACATCGTTCATCAGGAGGGTTTATATTGACAGGCGGGCGCTTTCTTTCTATGCTTGCAAACAGCGGCATCTTTAATTTTTTTCCATCGCCGACCATCCTGAAAACCTGCTCTCGGATAAAGGCTTACAGTGATGACCAGACCGTTTCTCCCTCTAACTGCTGCACTCATGGCGGGCATCTCCTGCGGAAACCTTTTCCGGATTTCCGACCTTCTCGTTTGGCTCTCTCTGCTGATTGCGCTGACCCTGATCCTGCTGTCCCGGATATGGATCAAGCGCAGAAAGGTCCATTTTTCGTTCTTGCTTCTCCTCTCCATCTTTCTTCTCGGCATTCTCGCGATGAATTTCTACCTTGATCCCGCGATCGCGGAAAATCATATTCTGCGTTTTGTCGGCGATAAAAAGCTAAGTGTCGAAGGGATGATCTGTGAGAACCCTCAAGTATCACCTGAGAAGACGGAGCTGGTGGTTTCCGTCTCCCGGATCCTGCGTGACGGAAGCTATCTTCCGGTTTCGGGGCGCGTGCTGCTGAACATCCGCGAGTCCTACCCTTTCCGCTACGGGGATTTCATCCGTTTCCATACCCGGCTGAGAATCCCCCGGAATTTCCAGAACCAAGGCGGTTTCGATTACGAGAAATATCTCCGTTTCCGTGGGATTCTGGTGAGAGGGTTCATCAAAGACGCGACGGGATTTGTCGTTTTGCGCAGGGAGAGAGGCAATCCCCTCCGTACGCGGCTGGAGCATTTTCGCGACCTTATCCGGAATTCCATTCTGGAAAGGTCGCCGGGAACGGAAGGAGCAATTATTCAGGCGATGATCCTCGGCGATCAAAAGATGATCCCGAAGGAGGTCATGGAAAAGTTCAATCGGACGGGTACAACCCACATCATCGCCATCTCGGGGTTCAATATCGGCATAGTTGCGGTATTTGCCCTTTTTATGGCGCGTTTGTGCCTGAAAACGGAATACCTGCTGCTGAAATGGAATGTGGCCAGGCTCTCAATGTTTTTTGCAATCTTCGTCGTCATCTTCTATACATTCATTGCCGGAGCAGGCATATCGGTTGTCCGGGCCTCGATCATGGTTACGGTCTTTCTCTGCGCCTTTCTCCTCAACCGTGAAGGCGATCTTTACAACACTCTTTCCCTGGCCGCTTTTTTGATCCTGATCCTCGCCCCCTATTCGCTGTTCGACATCTCTTTTCAGCTCTCGTTCGCCGCGGTGGCCGCACTGATCTTTTTCATGCCGAAGTGGCTCGCCCTCATGCCCTCCCCTCCACCAAGGGTGGCTGCCGGCCTCACGCGGCAATGGACTCTCCAACTATTTCATAGAGCTTTGCGGGGCATCGCGATCTTCTTCCTCGCCTCGCTCTGCGCTACGCTTGGCACACTGCCGCTGATTATTCTCTACTTCAACCGGTTTTCGTTGATCACCCTTGTGGCAAACCTCGTCTGCGTCCCGATCCTTGGCGTCCTGGCGATCCCGGTTTGTCTGGCCATCATCCTGGCCGTACCGCTCTCGACCACACTGGCCGACGGGGTCATCCGACTGTCTGAACTTCTCGTTCAAATTTCTCTTTTCTTCATTGACCGTCTTGCGGCCCTGCCTTGGGCCTCTGTTTATGTTTCGACTCCCACCGTGCCGGAAATTGGCGCCTTTTATCTTCTGCTGATCTGGAGCGGTCTGCTGTTGAAATGGTTCGCCAAACGCCGGGACTCCAAAACCGCTCTGAAAATACCGTTGCTGCTGAAGGCTGTTCCGTTCATCCTCGTCCTTTTTTTCACCATCGACGGCGTCCATCTTTATATCCGGGGGATTCAGCAAGGGCGCCTTTCGCTGACCGCCGTGGATGTCGGTCAGGGGAACAGCATCCTTATCCGGTTTCCCGGCGGGAAAACGATGCTTGTGGACGGCGGCGGCTTCTTCGACGACAGCTTCGATCTTGGGAAATTTGTGCTGGCCCCCTACCTCTGGCATGAGCGGATCTCCCGGATCGATACGGTGGTCCTGACCCATCCCCATCCGGACCACCTGCAGGGGCTCCTGTTCATCCTTGAGAACTTTCATGTCCGGGAGGCGTGGATCAACGGCGATACGTCCGATACGGAGCTTTACCTTTCCTTCCGCCGGATCATCCGGGAAAAAGGGATTGTTCTGCGGACCCTGTCCGACAGGACGCCGGCGATGGATGTTTCCGGGGTCGGGATCCATTTTCTGAATCCGGAGGGAAATGCCGTCAAGAAGGAAATGCCGAATGACGACGATAGGGGAAAGATGGCCCCCTCCGTGCGTCCGTCCTTTGTCGCAAAGTCCGCCGCCCGGCTCTTTGATACAACCAACGACCGTTCCCTCGTGCTGAAACTCTCCTTCGGCGGGGTCCGTTTTCTGCTGCCGGCGGATATCTCGGAGGGCGTCGAGAATCGTCTGGTTCTTGCCGGGATCGATCTGCAGAGCGATGTGATCTTCATGCCGCATCACGGGAGCTACCGCTCCAGCAGCATCCCTTTTATTGAAAAGGTAAACCCGCAAATCGCCGTGGCCAATTGCGGAGCCGAAAACCTCTTCGGCTTTCCAGACCCGGACGTCCTCCGGCGGTACGAACGAATCAACGCACAGATCTATCGGACGGATCGAAACGGCGCCGTCACGATCACCACGGATGGGAAAAAACTCGCCGTCGACGTTTTCAACCCCGGAAATCCCTGATCACACACAAAAAAGAGTCGCAGAATGGATTCTCTAAGCTGTTCTTTTGTTGTTGCCCTACTGATTTTTTATCAGAGGAACGCTTTTGAACTTCCGGATTTGACACAATCCAAAGAACAGTATAGAAATCACATAACAAATCTTCAAAGCGATCATGATTTTGCTATCATTCCACAACCATTAGGTCATTTTGGAAAAGGGGCGCCATGGCGATTAAAAAATCCGAACTCTACTCCTCCCTCTGGAAAAGCTGTGATGAATTGCGCGGCGGCATGGACGCCTCGCAGTACAAGGACTATGTCCTCGTCCTGCTGTTTATGAAGTACGTCTCCGACAAGGCGGCCGGCCAGAAGAGGAGCTACCTGCTCGACGTTCCCAAGGGCGGTGGCTTCGCCGACATGGTGGAACTCAAGGGCGACAAGGAAATCGGTGACAAGATTAACAAGATCATCGGCAAGTTGGCCGAGGCCAACGGTCTCAGGGGTGTCATCGATGTGGCCGACTTTAATGACGAGGGAAAGCTCGGCAGAGGAAAGGAGATGGTGGACCGCCTTTCCAATCTGGTGGCCATCTTTAACACGCCGGCCCTCGATTTCCGCAACAACCGCGCCGAGGGTGACGACCTCCTGGGCGACGCCTACGAGTACCTCATGCGTCACTTCGCTACCGAGTCGGGCAAGAGCAAGGGGCAGTTCTACACCCCGGCGGAGGTCTCCCGGATCATGGCAAAAGTCATCGGCATCGGCAACGCCATGAGCGCCAGCCAATCCGCCCACGATCCCACCTGTGGATCGGCGTCTCTCCTCCTCAAGGCCCACGACGAAGCAAAAAGCCAAACCGGCCTCGACCTTGCCCTTTACGGGCAGGAAATGGACAACGCCACCGCCGCGCTGGCGCGGATGAACATGATCCTCCACGACTGCCCGACGGCGGAAATCTGGCGGGATAACACCCTCTCCAGCCCGCATTTCAAAGGCAACGATGGCCGTCTCAAGACTTTCGACTTCGTTGTCGCCAATTTCCCGTTCTCGTCCAAAGCCTGGAGCAACGGCTTCGATCCGGCCAATGACCTTTACGGCCGCTTCGCCTTCGGGATTCCGCCGCAGAAGAATGGCGATTTCGCTTTCCTGCTGCATATTCTTGCCTGTCTTAAGAGCACGGGGAAGGGTGCGGTCATCCACCCCCACGGCGTACTGTTTCGCGGCGGCGCCGAGGCCGCCATCCGCAGGGAAATTGTTAAGCGCGGCTTCATCAAGGGCATCATCGGCCTGCCGGCCAACCTCTTTTATGGGACCGGCATTCCCGCCTGCATTCTTGTTCTCGACAAGGAGAATGCCCATGCCCGCAAGGGCATCTTCATGATCGATGCCTCCAAGGGTTTCATCAAGGACGGCCCGAAGAACCGCCTGCGCGCCCAGGACATCCATAGGATCGTGGACACCTTCAACCGCCAGGTGGAGATTCCCAAGTATTCGCGAATGGTGCCGCTCTCGGAGATCGGCGACCCAAAAAACGACGTCAACCTCAACCTGCCACGCTACATCGACAGCACCGAGCCCGAGGATTTGCAGGACATCGACGGCCACCTGCGCGGCGGCATCCCAGACCGCGATATCGAAAACCTCGACCGGTACTGGCAGATCTTTCCCAGCCTGTGCCCGCTTCTGTTCGAGTCCGCCGGACGTTCCGGTTACAGTCGCCTGAAGATGCCGGTGGACGAGATCAAGGCCGCCATCTTCAGCCATGCGGAGTTCACCGCGTTCAACGCTTTCGTTACCACACTGTTCTCAAAGTGGAAGGCCGCCAACGCCCCGCGTCTCGCGGGCATTGCCAAGGACGACCACCCCAAGGCCCTTATCGAAACCCTTTCTGAAGACTTGCTGGAGACATTTCGGAAGGTGCACCTGCTCGACCCCTACGACATTTATCAGCACCTGATGGATTACTGGGCCGAAACCATGCAGGACGATGTGTATATGATCGTCAGCGACGGCTGGAAAGAAGCTGCCAAGCCCCGGCTCATCATTGAGGACAAGGACAGGAAGACGAAGGAAAAGCCGGATTTCACGGTGGGAAAACAGAAGTTCAAGGCCGACCTGATTCCCGTCCAGGTGCTCGTCGCCCGTTACTTCGCCACCGAGCAGGCCGCCATTGAAAGCCTGGAATCCGAGGCTGCCGCCATCGTGCAGAGCATGGAAGAAATGGCCGAGGAACACGGCGGCGATGAAGGGCTGCTGGCCGAGGTAAAAAATGACAAAGGGAAAATCACCAAGGCCGCTGTCACCGCACGGATCACGGAAATCAAGAGCGATGCGGACTTTGCTGATGAGCTGAACGTGCTGAAGGACTACCTTGCTCTCATCGAAAAGGAGGCCGATGCCAACAGCCGGCTCAAAGACGCACAGAAGGCATTGGAGGCCGAGGTCGCGGCAACGTATGGCAAACTCACGGAGGACGAGATCAAGACAATGGTGGTGGATGACAAATGGCTGGCCACCATCGCCGCCGCCGTGCAGGGCGAACTGGACCGCGTGTCGCAGACCCTCACGGGACGCATCCGCCAACTGGCCGAACGTTACGCCACCCCGTTGCCGCAGCTCACCAAGGAATTAGAAACCCTCGCCGCCCGCGTAGATGAACACCTCAAGAAGATGGGTGCGGTATGGAACTGAAACCCGGCTACAAACAGACCGAAATAGGCGTGATTCCGGAGGAGTGGGAAGTGTCCAAAGTCGGGGATGTTTGCGGTTGCATTGTTCCCGGCAGAAACAAACCGAAGTTCTTCAACGGCGATATTCCGTGGATCACGACCCCCGATCTTGAAGAGGGGAAAGCTGTTACCCACTCTAGGATTGGTCTCTGCATCTCTCGGGTTGAGGCAAAGGCCGTCGGTTCGAAGATAGTTCCGCCCGGATCGGTGCTCATGTCATGTGCGGGTGAATTGGGAATCGTTGCGTTAACCAAAAATGATATCGTCGTAAACCAGCAACTTCATGTTTTCATCCCGACTGGACGCATTGATGGCACATTTCTATTGAGTGCGCTTGCCCGCCAAAAAGAACATATCGCTGGTATCGCAACAAAGACCGCAGTTCCGTATCTGAATAAGAATAACTGCAACTCGATTCCAATTCCGTTGCCGCCGCTGCACGAGCAACGCGCCATCGCCGCTTCGCTCTCCGATGTGGCTGCGCTGATTGGCGCGCTGGACCAGCTCATCGCCAAGAAGCGCGACCTCAAACAGGCCGCCATGCAGCAACTCCTCACCGGTCGGCAGCACCTCCCGAGCTTTCACGAGAAGTGTCGAGAAGTTCCGTTCAAGTCCATCTGCAACAATATCTTTAAGAAATCGCCCATCAGTTCGTCTGAAGGCGCAAAGGACGGTGCTTTTCCCTTATTTGTTTCAGGTGGAGAGGCGAAGCGAATAGAAATGGCTCTCTATTCCAACACGGAAGCCCTGATCTTCTCTGACGGTGGTGTCTTCGATGTCAGACATATCGCCGGCGATTTCTCAGTAACGGATCACTGTTATGTGGTTTCTGTTCGCGGAGACATGCGTTTCTATTTCTACTGGTTTTCTCTCCACAAGAGCAAACTAGACTCCCTAATCTTCAAGGGGAGTGGACTGCGTAATCTGGACAAAACAGCTTTAGGAAACATCAAAGTGCCGCTTCCTCACGAAAGCGAACAAACCGCCATTGCCGCCGTTCTCTCCGACATGGACACCGAGATTGCCGCCCTAGGAGCCAGGCGGGACAAGACCCGCGCCCTCAAGCAGGGGATGATGCAGGAATTGCTGACCGGCAGGACGAGGTTGGTATGATGTCGCCGCCGGTTGTGATTGAGTAATTTTACTCACCCATTGAATAAACTGGGTTATTTCGATTGAAATCCCGTAATATACAGATGTTAGCAATACGAGCATCCCCTTTAGCTACCTGGCGCACAGATCTTTTAAAGAAATTGAGCAATCATCCGATCTGTGGTATAGAAAACCTGCGATTTGTTCAGAAAAGGAGGTTTAAATATGCTGGAGCGAGAATATCAATATTTTGAGACGATAGCTTCACAGTTGGCAATCGATCACCCCCATAAGTTTTCCGTTATAAAAGGAGAACAAGTGATCGGAATCTATGACACCATGGAACAGGCACTTGAAGAAACCGCCGGGGCCCATGAGCTGGGCACGTTCATCGTTCAGCCGTGCGAAGACCGCAGTCACATTGTGCAGCGATTTCATTCCCGGGTTGCGTTTGCATGAACATCGTTAAACCGCCTCCATTCCACGCCTTTACTGTCAAAGCGCAGAGTGGCCGCTTGAGGGAACTTGTGACTCAGGCGCATATATTTACGGGGCGAAGCATTGTGCGCTTTTTTCATGTCGCCCGGCAGGACAGATTGGTTCAGGCCATATGGGATACCGGCGCAACCAATACCGCCATCAGCCGTAACGTCGTGGGACAACTCAGCCTGATTCCTACCGGTGTCATCACGGCACATGATGCAAACAATTCCTATCAGACAAGCACCTACCTGGTCGATATTGGTCTCCCGAACGGAATCTTGATCCCTGATGTTCGAGTCACCGAAGCGGCTAATCTCGGAAACTATGATCTGCTGATTGGCATGGACATCATCACGCTGGGGGATTTTGCGATAACCAATGGTCTCGGAAATACATGGTTCTCCTTCAGAATCCCACCAGATGGCATTCAGACGGACTATGTGGCAAAAGCGGATGCGATTCAAAAGAAACAGATTCGCCGTCATCAGAACAAATTAAAAAAGAAGAAACGCTGAGTTTCTTCAACACCCCAAAAGACCCATCAAAATTAGAATGTTTCTATCCACGGATTGACAGGGACTCCATGAGTACGGTCGGTCAGAAGGAAAAGAAGACGCAGCAACGCATCGTGAAGCTCTTCCGGGAAAGTCTCGACTATGACTACCTCGGCGACTGGACCGACCGGGAAGGCAACGCCAACATCGAGCCGGCCCTGCTGCGCGCCTGGCTGAAAAAGCGGGGTGTGGAGGATGCGCTTGTTACGCGGGCGCTGCATATTCTCGAAAAGACGGCCGGCGACACCGGCAAAAGCCTCTACGACCGCAACCGCGCCGTCTATGACCTGCT
>JAHIMW010000067.1 GCA_018896355.1 Pseudomonadota bacterium | reverse complement strand
GTGATAAGGGCAGGTCACTATATTTTTAACTGTCAGCCATTATGTCTAGTTTTGATGGTCGGCACCTTTTTGCGAGTTCCCTCAGGCACGATCGCCAGAAGAAACTCATTTCTTGTATTGAAAATTTCCACCATTTGTTCCACTACGCCCTGGGACGCGCCACGATTGACCGGGATGCCGCCGATGGCTTTGAGAAAAAAAGAAACGGGCCAGAAGAACCATTCTTTTTTTATCATGATATGGCCGGTTCGCCGGATAATCCAAAAGCCCGTGAAGGCCCTAACGGCATCCATGTTGGACGTATGGGGAAAACCGATAATCACGTGCTTGCTGGAGAAATAGGACGGGAGCGGCTCAAACCACCAGCCCATTAAAAAATAGAGGAACCGTCCCACAGTACTCATCATTATTTTCACATGAGATTCCTTCTATGGAAAAGTGCGTGGCCATTTTGGGGTCGAGTACACCGGTTTCTCACGATATGCAGGTTGATGTTTTTTCCTCTGTTTACCGCCTGGTTTCCTGCTGGACCCACAGCGTTTCAACCATTATCCGTCGGCCCCAGCGACTCACAGAACAGTGCATCCATATCATAATTGCTGAATAAACAACATCATTGATATCGGAGTGAAATGCTGCATTTTCGTTGAGGTTGGCGTTTTGTGGATAGCAGGAAGAAGTGCTTCGATTCCTCCTTCCCAATATTTCAAGCCGCGCGCATCGTTATAATTGTTTGTCATGAGGCGGAACGGGCTTAGCGGTCGATCCCGTATCGACAAAAGATTCCCTTTGGGAGTTGCTCGCCAACCAAGGGTCGTGCTTGGTTCCCAGTCTTTTCAAAATAGCGGTTTTTCTCACTTGGATTTGTCTCGGCCCGACTTTTTCTTGCAGGGGATGATAAAGACCGGGATGGGACTGCGTCTGACGATTTTTTCGGCTACGCTTCCAAGAAGTACATGTTCTATCCCCGTTCTCCCGTGTGTGCCTATTACGATAATATCGATATTTTCCTTCCGAACGAACTTGAGGATTTCTTCATCTTCTCGACCGGATTTGGTAACAGTTTTGACTTTATTCTTATCTTTAATCTGACTCAAATATTGATCGTTATATTTTTTATCAATATCTTCCCGCATGGTTACCTTTAATTTGTCCCAATCCTCCTTAGTCATGTAATTGTCTACATAGGTCCAACGGGGAATGACGGATTTAATGTGAAGGATATAGAGGACAGCCTCATCTCTCTTAGCAATACCGAAAGCATAATCAAAGGCACAATCCGAATTTTCAGAAAAATCGGTACAGAAGAGCACTTTTTTGTACTTTGGATACTCGATCATTTTTTATTCACCCCTTTCTTATTACGTTAAATGTTCTGTTGATAACCCATTAATGATTGTAGATGTAAATATTAATAAAAACATACATGTACGTCAATAGAAATTATGACTCCCAATATCTCGGACATTCCTGGCTCGACAATTCTCATTTCTGCAACTTTTTTAATTAAGGTATTGCCTTCGACGTGTAGGAGTATAGAGGGGATGTTTTTGCTTGTCAATGCACATTTTGGCATCCAAAGAAAAGTACGCCAGGGACAATGCTTACCGATCGAAATGTTGGACGCCAGTCAAAATCAACGGACACTCACTTTCAGGAAGAAAGACATTTTAGACACGTACGCTTGCACCGGATGAACAAGGAAATGAAGATCAATACGCCATCTGCATTTGGCGTATTGCGTGCGGATCATTTCTTCAGGGTTACGGTTGTCTGAGCGGAGGGCTCCTGGAAGACCATTCGTCTCAGGCTCTCCAGATATTCCCGGTACCGATCCAGATAGAAGGCCAGCCCCCGGGAGAAATTTCTCCCGATGATCCCGTCCAGAAAGAGCTGGCTGATCTCCCGCTCGCGCTGCAGGATGCACTGCGACCGGACGAAGATCTGCCGTTCCTCGTCCGACATGGTCCGGATGCGGGCCGCCAGGACGCTCCGGGCGTGGGGCTGGTACATCCAGAAATAGAGGAGATCGAGGGCGTTGATGATGATGATCCGTTCGAGATCCTGTGCTCCGGCGCCGATCGTCCGGATGAACTGCTTCGGGGATTCGAGCATCTCCAGAACGTCCTTCTCGGGAAACAGAAGTTCGAGGCGGGCGTAGGTGTCGAAGAGTTGGCCGATTTTGGCGGTATAGTCCCGCTCCCGCATCCGGAGGTTTTCATAACGGTCGGCCAGCCCTTCGATGACGCCGGCGACACAGTCGGACGCCGCCTTGGAGATGATGGCCGCCCATTTCTGAAGGGTGTCGTTGATCCCCTGGAAACCTGACTCAAAGAGGATGCCGCCGATGGCGGTGTTGAAGGCGACGGCGAGCGGGATCGACAGGATGCTCCGGAAGAAGTTTCCGAGGATTGCCCCCTTCGGCAGGCCGCGGAAGGTGTTGTGGCTGGAGAGGTAGAGACCGTTGGCCAATGCGATGAAGGTATAGAGGAGGGTCGGGTTGGTGGCCGTGGTGATCCCGAACGTCCGGTCGAGGATTACCGATTTAACAAGGTAGTCGAGCAGCGGCACCGAGAATCCGGTGAAAAGCAGCGAATCCGTGAGCCTTCCCCAGCTGACGTAGTCGTTCCAGCGCAGTAGCGGGGAACGGCGGAAGCCGCCCCCGCCGAGGACCGACTGGAGAATGTTCCGCAGCCCTGTAATTCCGAACCAGATGAAGGCCCCACCATAGGCCAGCAGCCACCACTCTTTTGTCAGCGCAAAGGTGAGAAAAGCCGGGATGAGTCCGATCAGCACCTTGGCGGCGTTCTTGACGCCGCTGTTGAGGTATCTCCAGGTCCTCCCCTGATACACCCGCGGTTTTTTCGGAACCAAATAGAGCTCATTGCCGCCCTCCTCGTGCAGACCTCCAAGGGGGATGATGTTACCCGGCGTTTCCAACCGTGTTGCATTCTCCTGAATCTCCCAGTCCCGCACGCGCCGTTCTCCGAGCCGCCGCAGCCCCGGCAGCAG
Organism: Pseudomonadota bacterium; assembly: GCA_018896355.1. GTDB lineage: Bacteria > Desulfobacterota > Syntrophia > Syntrophales > UBA5619 > UBA5619. Next base: position 6,895 of record JAHIMW010000067.1, on the reverse strand, counting down.
TCGGAGGCGCCGGAGCCATGGATTGATGGCCCCTGATGGGTCATCCGGGAGATAGGTCGTCCGCGGATAGGCCGTCATCCGGACCGGGAGGATGAAGTCGACGGGAAACCTGGTTTGCCGAATCGCCCTCTGCGCGCGTGGGGGCAGCGTCTCCCGGATGATCAGCCCCATCCCATACTGGTGCTGAGACCGGCCGGTGGAATCGCTGCCGATATTCGCCTTGAGGGGAACGACGCTATAGTGGGACTGCAGAACGGGGATATTGCGGAGGATCTCGGTCAGCTTCGCGATCCGGTCGGGGACACCTTGCCGCAAGGTGTCCCCCTCATCCGCCTCTTCGAGACGCTGGATCATGCCGCGGATCAGCTTTTTCAGCATGATGACGTTCCCTTCGTTGAGGGCCGTCTGCAGTTCGCTGATTTCCTTGTAATGTATGGTCTTTCCGGCGACATGATCCTTGAGGTTGAAGATCTCCAGGTGGGTGATCATCCCCTTGCAGTCATAGAGCATCTCCAGAACCTCTTCCACGCGCAGATCGCTGAGGTTGAGGCAGATCCGATATCCCGAATGGAGCTGATCGATCTTCAGCATGAGTTCATGAGGAGCGAGTCGGAGAAGCGGCGGTACATCCGCCACGGGGACACGATGCGGCATCATGGTGGGGACACGATGAGGCATCATGTCCCCGGTTTGACACGATGCGGCATCATGTCCCCTGTTCGGATCGGGCAGGGATGGATTGCGGACCGGACGGAGGTACTGCTCCACGATGGCCTCCGAATCGAGCTCTCGCATCCGGGCGACGAGGGCCTCCATCCGTTCGCGTTCTTCACCGGACGCCTCGACGTAGCGGTTCCTGAGTTCGGAGACGCGGATTTCCATCAACGGCAGGAGGTGGGTATGGATAAACTCCGCCAGATGGAGGATCGACGCCTGGCCGCTGCCGACAAAGGCGAGGAAATCGGTCGACTCGAGCCGCTGGAGTTCAACGCCGAAGGTTTCGAGGATGGCCGTGCGGTGTTTTCGGTTGAATTCATTCAGCCCTGCGATTACATGGTTCTTCTGGTATTCGGATACCTGGCGCCCTTCGTCCATGAAGGCGCGAACGGTCGGTTCCGCAAGGAAAGAAAGAAAATCCCCGGCATCGGAGAATCCGCGCGGCACCCAGATAAATCGGATATTCCGGCCCCGGAACTGCGCGCCTGTGGAAACCCCGATGCGGATGGTGATTCCCATGATCTCGCCGGCGTCGAGGAGCTCGGATGTGGCTTCCGGCGGAACGAAATTATAGTAGATCACCGTCAGGCGGCGGATCCCTTTGATCCATGCGTCCATGATCAAGTGGGTGGGGGTTTTGCGTCCTTTCGTGTTTGCGTCGTGGACGTGGTCGTCGAAGGCGATCTGGTTCCACGCTTCCGGCATCTCCAACAAATGGTAGCGCCTCAACTCCTCGCGGATGAGGCGCGGTTTCCCCGACATGGCCACGCGAAAATCATGGGCCAGTTCGAGCTGCCTTTCATAATCCCCCCGCACCCGGACCAACTCCTTCACGATCTGGAGGAGCACCCTTGCCGTATTCCGGCGCAGTGAACTGTGGGTGATGTTCAGCACCTCATCGTGGAGGGCGCGCAATGCGTTCAGGCGGTCATCGGCCTTGCCGATTTCCAGGGAATGGAGCAGGTTGGCCATCGCATAGGCGATGCGGAATCCCTGGGAGGCCGCCATCTCTTTGATGCCGTGGGGGGTTAGATAGGGATTAAGGAGATCCTTGAAGTTTTTCCGGGAGGCCTCCCGGCTCAGAACCTCCTGGACCAATTTGATCAGCTCGTGGTCTTTCCGGTCGAAGAGTATTTTTGCAAACCGTGATTTCATAACAGATGTCCGATCTCAACCATCAGTGGAGACCGTTGCGGTATTCGGAGACCCACCCGTCAACCACATCGATCAGGCTCTGAAGGGGCCGGGAGATGTACTTGTCCTTGTGGTGGATCAGATAGAATTTTCGCGTCATCGCGGGGTCGGAGAGGGGGATCGCCTTCAGCTTTCCCATCCCGATCTCTTTGCTGACCACCCGCCTCGTGATGACGGCGACGCCCAACCTCTCCTCCACGGCGGTCTTGATCGCCTCGTTGCTGGAAAGCTCGAGGGGAATCGAGACCTGGATGTCGTGTCGCTGGATGTACTCTTCGATGCTCTTGCGGGGGGCCGACCCTTTTTCGTGGACGAGCAGCGCATGGCCGGCCAGATCCTCCGGCTCGATCACCGATTTCAGCGCAAAGGGGTGGTCCGGCGGGACAATGAGCTGGTAGCTGTCCTCCAGAACCTCGCGGGAGAGCAGCTTCTTGTGTGGCACCGGGTAGGAGATGAAGCCGAGATCGTTTGAAAGCGTCGCCGTCTTCTCTACGATCAGATCCGTCGGCAGGGTTTCCATCGAGATCCGGATCCTGGGATGAGCCATGCAAAACCGGTCCAGCATGAAAGGAAGATAGTAGGAGCCGAAACTCTCGCTGGCGAGGATCCGGATGAAGCCCCGCTTGCGCTGCTGAAAGTCCCGGAGGCTCTCCTCCGCCTGATTCTCCAGTTCGAAGATCGATTCGGCGATGCCGTAGAGCACCTCTCCCGCATCCGTCAGGGCCATCTTGCGGCCGAAGCGGTTGAAGAGCTTGATCTCGTAGTGCTCCTGAAGGCGCTGGATCCCCTTCGTGACGGCCGGCTGGGTGATGAACATCGCTTCTGCGGCGGCGCTCAGACTTCCATGCTTTGCGGCCAGGTAGAAGATCTTCAGTTGATTGAGATTCATAACTTTACATTATCCATTATATGAAATATATTAATTTGACTTATTTTATGTCCGTCTTTAAATATTTGTCAAGTGTTGTTGATTAAAAATTGTTGATCAACAAGGCAGTTCTCCTTGAGGGGAACGGAAACGCCAGACCATCGTCGGAAGGGAAAGCCATGGGAGAGAGCATACTCAAGAAAAGGGCCGGAATCGAGAAGCAGGTGGACGAATTCATGGACCGTGTCAGCGAGGCGGGGCTGCTGTGCAAGAACGGAATGGAATCCTATCTGAAAGGAAACATGGAGGCATTTGCCCAGGCCATGACGAGCATCCGGGAGACGGAGCACAAGGGGGATGCGCTGCGTCGTTCGATCGAGCAGGACCTCTTTACCAAGACGTTGATTCCGGAATCGAGGGGAGACGTGATGGAGCTCCTCGAGGACATGGACGCGCTGCTCGACCGTTTTACCGGACTGATCTGGCAGTTCGAAATCGAACGTCCCGACATCTGTTCCGAGTTTCATGATGATTTCAAGGAACTCCTCCACTATTCGGTGGAATCGGTGGAGGCGGATGTCCGTTCCTGCCGGGCCTTTTTCAAGGACATCCACGCGGTGAACGATCATATCCACAAGGTCTCCTTCTGGGAAAAGGAGTCGGACAAGGTCTCCACCCGGCTCCAGCGGGCGATCTTCGGACGGCAGGATCTCCGGCTGAGCCACAAGATGCATCTGCGGTTCTTCGCAAAGCAGGTGGACCGGATCGCCGACGAGGCCGAAGATGTCGCCGACCGTCTCAACATCTACGTCATCAAGCGCACGTTATAGAGGACCGCCATGTTTGCCATTTTTTTGACGAGCGGTTTGTTCCTCGGGTGGTCGTTGGGGGCCAACGACGCGGCGAATGTCTTCGGGACCGCCGTCGGCACCCGGATGATCAGCTTCCGGAAGGCCGCGATATACTGCGGGATTTTCGTCATCTTTGGGGCGGTGATCAGCGGGGCGGGCGCGGCGCAGACCCTGGGCGAACTGGGCGCCGTGAACGCCATCGCCGGCGCCTTCGTCGTGGCGCTGGCCGCGGCGGTTACCGTCTACTGGCTCACCGTTCTCGGATATCCGGTCTCCACGACGCAGGCGATCGTCGGGGCGATCATCGGCTGGGACCTGTTTGCCGGGGCGCTTATCGATTTCGGCGCCCTCGAGAAGATCGTCCTGAGCTGGTTCATCAGCCCGATTCTGGCCGCACTCCTCTCCGCTTTGCTCTACAAAATGATCGCCTATGGGATCAAATATGCCCGGATCCACATGTTCAGCCTGGATGCCCTCATCCGGTCGGGTCTGCTTCTGGCGGGCATCGCCGGCGCCTATTCCCTTGGCGCCAACAACATCTCCAACGTGGTCGGCATCTTTGTCCCCATTTCGCCCTTTTCGGATATCTCCATTCTGGGATGGTTCAAACTCAATGCGGCGCAGCAGCTCTTTCTGCTGGGCGGTGTCTCCATCGCCGTGGGGACATTCACCTACGGGAAGAGGGTCATGATGACGGTGGGCCAGGGGATTACGGAGATGTCCCCGGTTGCGGCGTTTGTGGCCGTCCTATCGAACGCCATTGTCCTGTTCCTCTTTGCTTCACAGGGTTTGCAGGCGTTTTTTCTCGGCCACGGTCTGCCGGCCTTTCCTCTCGTCCCGGTCTCCAGTTCCCAGGCGATCGTCGGTTCGGTCATCGGGATCGGTCTGATCAAGGGGGGGAGGGGCATCCGCTGGCGGATGATCGGCGAGATCAGCATGGCATGGATGTTGACGCCGATCGTCGCTGTTCTGATCAGCTTCGTCTCCCTGTTCATCGTCCAGAACGTGTTTCAGCAAAAGACCTTCATCCCCGTCGAGTACCAAATTACGGCGGGGGCGGAGCTGCGGATCCGGGAGGCGGGGATTCCGACGGACAAACTGGCGGAGATCCGGGAGAAGACCTATCCGACGGCCGCTCAGTTTCAGAAGGCCGTATCCCAGCGGATGGTCCTGAGCGCCCGAGAGATCAATGTCGTCATGGCGGCGACGAAGATAGACCGGATCATGGTGACGATCGACGCGGTGAAGCGGGCCAATGGGTCTTCCCTCACGAGCGAGCAAAAGAGGGCGTTTCGGGCGCAGTGGCGGAAAACGTTTGAACACCACTGGCAATTAGAGAAGGCCCTCGCGGAGGCGTCGCCGGAGTGGCGGGCAAGGCCGGGAGACAAGGAACAGAACAGGGAAGTGATGAGAGATCTGGACTATGTCTACCGCCTGATTCGTGCATCCGAGTAATGGTATTCCTACCGATCCGCAGCGGGGGTCAGTTGCCTCATAAAGAAATGTTCCCGCGGAGGTGTCGAGATGGGGGATATTTTGACCTTGACTTGAGTGTTCAGGAAGTATAGAAAAACACGGTGGGTCCCGTTTCGGTATAGGGATCGTCGCCTGGTGGGTTGGTCTTTGTACCGTGGTACTTCACAATGTGGTGGTCTTTATCAGGAATGGGTTGCAGCGGGACGGAGGTTGCAATATCTTCGGAAATTCATGATTACGGAGGTCAAGGGAATGAGTGTAGATGTGAAAGCCCCGATGCCGGGTAAAATCCTGGAAGTTCTGGTCAATGTGGGAGATCAGGTAAAGGAAGACGATGAGGTCATCATGCTTGAGGCCATGAAAATGGAGAATCCGATTTACGCCCCGGCGGACGGGACCGTGAAGGAGATCAAGGTCAAGGCAAATGACAGCGTCGATACGGAACAGCTCATGATGGTCATAGAGTAGAAGGCCCGTCTTGGCGCGTTTCGCAAATGAATAACAAATGAAAAAGGCACCTGCCGGAAGGCGTGTGCCTGTTTCATTTTTCGTGATATCGCAAGAGGGCGTCAATTCCCCTTTTCGACCTCGCTCAAGCACGCCTCGATGATGTCCAGCGCCTGGCCGGTCGTTGTCGTCTTAATATCGCTTTCCCTTTTTATTCGGGGAAGTGAAATCTCTTGATGGGGGATACCTTTTGGTTCCCTTTTCTTTCCTGTCTCTTCGGCCGGCATGCTCGATCTGTACGCGACGGTTCTTGAATTTTACTTTTTGAAATGCGGCGATCAGCGGATCTGCCTGCCCAGTGTCGGTTTCAAAGGAAGAACAATTTTTCATCACCGTGACATTGACAATACGGAGGTTCGCCACCTTTGCCGTTTCGGTGAGGTAAGTTTTAAGACTCTTGGGGGTGAATCTTTCCATCAGTCCGATATTCACAAACAGACGTGCAACGCCGACGCCTGTGCCGCTCTCCCTCTTTTTTAAATCCACGTTGATATCCGGGGCGTTTTTGTAGTAGTTCAAGAAGCGGTTGAACTCGGCGGAGACAAACTGCTGAATGATATCTTCCTTGCTGATTTCTTTTAGCTTATCATATACGGCCGGCAAGAAGGCGGCGATTTCCTGATGCTGTATCTCCGTGTTCTTGACCTTGTCTACGAGGTGGTACAACTGTTTTTCGCAAATTTCATTTCCGGTGGGTATTTTGACCGACGTAAATTTCTTTCCGAGCTGTTTTTCGATCTGTCTGATCTTGTAAATCTCTTTCAAATGGATGATCACGATAGAAATGCCGGATTTGCCGGCCCTTCCGGTACGTCCGCTGCGGTGCGTATAATGTTCGATATCGTCCGGAAGGTTGTAGTTGATGATATGGGTCAGATCGACCACGTCGATTCCTCTTGCCGCAACATCCGTAGCCACAAGCATCTGGATGTTCCGGCTTCGGAAACGGTTCATCACGTTGTCCCGCTGCGGTTGAGAGAGATCTCCGTGCAGTGAGTCCGCATTGTAACCGTCTTTGATCAGCGAATCGGCAATTTCCTGCGTTTCTATTTTGGTTCTGCAAAAAACAATCGAATAGATATCCGGATAATAATCGGCAATTCTTTTTAACGCCGAATATCGGTCCCTGGCATGTACGACATAATATTGATGGTTAACATTTTCAGCGCCCGTATTTTTTGAACCCACCGTAATCGAAACGGGTTTCTTCATATAGCTCTGTGCGATCGCTTCAATTTCCCTGGCCATGGTTGCGGAAAACAGCAAAACCCTTTTATGGTCG
>JAHIMW010000066.1 GCA_018896355.1 Pseudomonadota bacterium | reverse complement strand
GGGCGGCGCCGCTACGGATGCCGACCTCGTGCTGGGCGCCCTGATCATTCTTCTGGTCCTGGAGTGTACTCGAAGGCTCATGGGATGGGCATTGCCCATGATCACCGTGGTGGCGTTGTGCTACACCCTGCTCGGCGACCGAATACCCGGCCTCTGGGGCCACTTCCCCCTCGACCTGGAACAGATCATCAGCTACCAGTTCCTGACCACCGAAGGGCTCTTCGGCATACCTCTGGGGGTCAGCGCCAGCTTCATCTTCGTCTTTATCATGTTCGGGGCCTTCCTTGTCAGCTCGGGCACCGGGGAATTTTTCATCAACTTCGCCAACGCCCTGGCCGGCCACCTTCGGGGCGGACCGGCAAAGGTGGCCGTGGTGAGCAGCGCATTCTTCGGCACCATCAGCGGCTCCGCCGTGGCCAACGTGGTCAGCACCGGATCCTTCACGATCCCCCTGATGAAGAAGATCGGCTACCGTCCCGTCTTTGCCGGCGCCGTGGAATCGGTCTCCTCCACGGGGGGACAGTTCATGCCGCCGGTGATGGGGGCCGGCGCCTTCATCATGGCCGACATGCTGGGCGTCCCCTACCTGGATGTCTGCAAGGCCGCCATCATTCCGGGGGTGCTCTACTTTTTCGCCCTCTTCTGGATGGTTCACCTGGAGGCGCTCAAAACGGGCCTGAGGGGACTCAGCCGCGACGAACTGCCCCAGTTCTGGCCGGTGGTAAAGGGGGGCGGCCATCTGATGATCCCCGCCTTTCTTCTGGTGACCTTTCTGATCATGGGATACTCTCCGATGAAGTCGGGGCTCTGGGCCATCATCGCGGTCTGGGTCGTGAGCTTCCTGAAAAAGAGCACCCGGATGAATCTCACGTCGGTCTTGAACGCCATGGAAAAGGGGGCCAGGGGGTGTCTCGAGGTCGCCCTGGCCTGTGCCTGTGCCGGCATCGTAATCGGCTGCATAACACAGACGGGCCTGGGCCTTAAATTTTCCGGCCTTGTCATCACGGCGGCAGGGGGCAATCTGATCCTTACGCTGGTATTTGTAATGGCGGCCTCCCTTGTTTTGGGCATGGGGCTCACCACATCGGCCGCCTACATATTGACGGTTATCCTGGGAGGACCGGTTCTGGTGGGACTTGGGATCCACCCCCTGGCTGCCCACATGTTCGTTTTCTACTATGCCTGCCTGTCCTGCATCACTCCGCCGGTGGCGCTGGCTGCCTTCGCCGCGGCTTCCATCGCGAACTCCAAACCCTTCGCCACGGGATTCGAATCCATGCGGCTTGCCGCCGTGGCCTATCTGGTCCCCTACTTCTTCGTGTACAGTCCCGTCCTCATATGGAAGGGATCGGCGGAGCAGATTTTGCTGGCCACGCTGACGGCGACGCTGGGAACCGTTGCGCTGGGGTCGGGAATCATGGGCTATTTTCTGAATCGCCTCAACTGGGGGTTCCGCATCCTTCTGCTCGTGGCGGGGCTGGGACTCATCAAGCCGGGGTTGGTGACGGATATCTTCGGCGCCATCGTGCTGGGCGGCCTGTACCTGTACCAGCGCTGGCAAGCCAAAAGTTCAGCGGAGGCCGGTGTTTCCATGCCGTCGGAAAGAATCTGATTCGGTAAATAGGCTGAAGGAAGTGGCTGCCTCCCCGAGATTAGGATCACCGTGCGAGCTTCTTTTCAGGGGATCTTTTATTGTGTCGGCGCTCACGAAATTCGATCTGTTCTCAGAAACTTGAAAAGGTATCGCCATGAAGACGAGATGTCGTGCAATGGTGTTGGTCGCCCCTGAAAGGATGGAGATGCAGACCTTCGATCTGCCGGAGACGGGCGAGGAGGACGGCTTGCTGGAGGTCGAGCTTGTCGGCGTCTGCGGATCCGACCCCGGAATCTTCCGGGGGAAGCAGACCTTCGGCCCCCGGCCGTTCCCCCTGATCATGGGGCACGAGATCGTCGGCAGGATCACCGCGATGGGAAGAGCCGCCAGGGCGCGTCACGGGGTTGCCGAAGGGGACCGGGTGGTCGTCGAATACGCCTTCGGCTGCGGGCTTTGCGATTCGTGCCGATCCGGCCAATATGCGACCTGCGAAAAACACTATGCCTACGGCTCGATGGTCTCCTGCAAGGATCCCCCACATCTCTTCGGGGCCTACGGCGAATACCTCTACATCCACCCCAATGCAAAGGTCCACCGGATCGGGGATGAGATATCCCCTCAATTGGGGGTGATGATCTGCGCCGTCATCGGGAACGGGATCCGGTGGCTCAGACAGGTGGGAAACGTCTCCATCGGAGATGCCGTGGCCATCGTCGGTCCCGGCCAGCAGGGCCTTGCCGGCGTTGCGGTGGCCAAAGAGTCGGGGGCGGGTCCGATCTTCGTGATCGGCCTTGAGAAGGACAGGCGGCGGCTTGACATGGCCGGGCGCTTCGGGGCCGATCGCACCATCGTGGTCAACCGGGAGGATCCTTTCGAGGTGATCCACAGGGAGACGGGCGGGAGGATGGCCGATGTGGTGATGGATGTGAGCGGCCACCCCTCAGGCGCGGAACTGGGTTTGCCCCTTGTCGGGCGACGGGGCACCCTTGTCCTGCCGGGGCTCTACAAGCATCAGAAGGCCTCCCTTGACCTGGACCTTGTCGTTACAAAAGAGATCAGGGTGCAGGGGGTCTATTCCCACGACTCCCGCGCCGTGAGGCCGGCGATAAAGATGGCCCGGTCCGGGAAATATCCCTTTGAGGAGCTGATCACCCACACGTTTCCGCTGACTCAGGCCGAACGGGCGGTAAGGCTCGTGGCCGGCGAGCTCGAAGGCGAGTCCCCTTTGAAGGTGGTCCTGGATCCGAAGGGGTGAACCCTCTGCATTTTTCAGGAGAAGATCTCATATGGATTCCGAAAAGGTGGTGCTGACGGTATCCGTGACCGGTTCAATCGGCGATCGCTCATCCAATCCCGCCCTGCCGGTCACCCCAAAGGAGATCGCTAAGAGCGCGGTCGATGCGGGCAAAGCCGGTGCGGCCGTCGCCCATATCCATGTCCGTGATGTCCAAACCGGGAAACCATCGATGGAGATGCAATTGTACGAGGAGACGGTGTGTCGCATCCGCGATCATTCGGACATCATCCTGAACCTTACCACAGGACCGGGCGCCCGCTTTATTCCTGATGAGCATAATCCCTCCTATCCCGGACCCGGAACCACCCTCTCCTCCCCTCAGAGGCGAATCGACCATGTCCTGGCCCTCAAACCGGAGATCTGTTCGCTGGATGTGGGGTCGATGGACTTCGGTCCCCACATATTTATCAATTATCTCCCCCATGTGGAATGGATGGCGGAACAGATCAGCGACGCCGGGGTAAAGCCCGAGCTTGAGGTTTTCGACATGGGGCACATCGAAAAGGCAAAGCACCTGATCCGGACAGGCAGGATAAAGGGTCCCCCGCTGTTTCAGCTTTGCACCGGCATCCGCTGGGGTATCCCCGCGACGCCGGAAAGCATGATCGCCATGAAAGGCCTGCTGCCTCATGACGCCGTATGGACCGGTTTCGGAATCGGGCCGACGGCCTTTCCGATGGTTGCCGTGGCGGCGGTATTGGGCGGAAACGTGCGGATCGGATTTGAAGACAGCCTTTACATCGAAAAGGGAAAGCCGGCATCGAGCAACAGGCAGTTGGTGGAAAAGGCGGTCGCCATCCTCCGTCTTCTCGGCAAGGTGCCGGCGACACCCGACGAGGCAAGAAAACTGCTCAACCTGGAGGGGTGAAGGGCTACCTGAAGCGCTACGCGAGCCTCGTTCGCTCCGCCCACACCGGCGCCACGTTCGAATAGCGCGGCTTTTCCATTAAAGTGATTTCTCTTGACAGACGTAATTATTTTCCTTAGGCTTTTTTAAAAGAATCAAGGGATTTACATATGAGGGAGAGGTTATGAGAGCCGTAAAACGTAAGATAACGGATATGACAGTAGATGAGCTTAAGGGCGTCATCCATGAAGCGATCGCCGAAGATATGGAGGTTTGGCGGGAGACCTTCGAGATCATGGCGGACAGCAAGCTGATGGGGCAGATCCACCAGTCGGATCTGGACAGGGCGGCCGGCAAAAAAGGCGCCTTTGTCGCTTGGGATGATCTGAGAAATGCATAAGATCATTCTTCATCGGAACGCCGTCAAATTCTACCGGAAGGCCGATGACGGCCTGAAGGAAAGAGTAGCGGACGCTATTGATATCATTGCCCGGAATCCCCACCTCGACGGGCATATCAAGAGGCTGAAGGGGGACCTCAAGCACATGCATCGTTTCCGCATGGGCGATCTGCGTATCCTTTACGAGATCGACGATACGCAAGAAATTGTGTGGATCAAGACCATCGAATGGAGAGGATCGGCATACAAGTAAGGGTTCATCCGGTTGATATGTATAACTTCCTGTAGTCAGCAAAATGTCGCTCTTGAAGAATATGCCTGATTACTTCTGGCAATGATCACCTCTCAATTACTTTAGATCGCATACAGATCGACAAAAGAAGAATATTCAATACCTGTATAGCCTTTAATTAAAATATTGAGGAGGTGAGCAATGCAAAAAAGATTCTATATTTTTCTAATCCTCGCGTGTATTTGTCTTACGTTCGCTCAAGCTTATGCTTCTGAAAATGCAAGACACTTTGAAATAGAAGGTGGTTTTTCATATATTCCTCCTAGCGGATGGAAGGT
>JAHIMW010000065.1 GCA_018896355.1 Pseudomonadota bacterium | reverse complement strand
CGCGCATCTGGTCAATTAACAAAGCCCTGATCTCCCAGGTATCTCGTCTTCTTCCCGGCCTTGAGATTTCTTTCGATCTGTTCGAGCGTCACCCCTTTCGTTTCGGGCACGAAAGCCGCGACGAACGCGCCGGCCAATACGCAAAAGCCTGCAAACAGGAAGAAGATCGAAGCATGGCCGTGCGTCTGCATGAAGGTAAGGGCATTGTCCATCAGTAATCCTGCAAAGGTCCAGTTTACCATGGTCGTCACCGTCATGCCCACTTCCCGTCCCTGCAGGGGAAAAATCTCCGAACAGACGAGCCACGCCACCGGTCCCCAGGAAACGGCGAATCCGAATATATAGAGAATAACCGCGACAAGCAGAATCGTCTTCGGGACCCCTCCGATCATGGACGGGTCGGTCTGATCGCCGATCATGCTGAAGGCGGCGCCTGCGGCAAGCATGGTGATCAGCATAAACAGCGCCCCGACGTACAGAAGCTTTTTGCGTCCCCATTTTTCCACGAGCCGGATCGCGGGAAAGGTGAAAAGCATATTGACCGTCGGCACGGTCATCATGGCGATAATGCCTGTCATCCCTGCATATCCGAAAATGGTCGGGGCGTAGTAAATCATCACATTGATGCCAACAAGCTGTTGAAACATCTGGAGAAAAATTCCGACCAGCAGGATCTTGATGAAGTAGCCCTTGAACACGATCCGCCCGTGAACGCTCTGGTTGCCCAGGGCTCCCTCGATATCCATGAGTTCACGCCGGACGTCGTCGGGGGTGTTAAGTGTTTTCTGAAGAACCGCCATCGCCTGGTCGCGTCTCCCTTTGAGCGCCAGCCAGCGCGGGCTCTCCGGCAGGAACAGGCTTCCCGCAAACATGAGACCGGCGAATATCACGATGACGGCAAACATGAGCGGCAACGCCGTTTGCGGGTTTGCAATCCACGTCGCGACAAAGACATTGGTTACGGAAATCAAAAAGATGCCGATCGTGATGAGCAACTGGAAAAGCGTTCCCATGGCGCCGCGAATCTTTGCAGGGGCCGTTTCCGCAAGATAGAGAGGCACCACAAAGGATGCGACGCCGACGGCAAATCCAAGCAAAAACCGACATACGTACAGAATGATCAGGGGGGGCAGGAAAGCGGAGACCAGGGAAGCCGAGCAAAAGAAAAACCCCGACAGCACCAGGCTCCTTTTCCGGCCAAGATAGCGCGCAAAGATCCCGGCGAGAAGGGCGCCGATCACGCCGCCCGTTGCCAGGATGGAGGAGTAGTGTTCCGCGCTCCTGATGTCGAGACCATAAACCTTTCGGATGGTCTCCAGCGAATTGGCAATGAAACCCTGATCCAGTCCAAAGAGCAATCCGCCCATCGCCGCCGTTCCGCAGATGTAAAAAACGATGGTCTTGTATCCTGTGATCATTTTTATCGCCTTTCTGTATCCAGATTCGTAACTGCTCAGGACTCAGGAGTCAGTAGCCGGAGACAAAAGACAGAGCAGAAGCAGTGTTTGCCCCCGGCAACTTATTGCACTATTGAGGGAACCCTTCCCTTCTGGCTCCTGAGTCGTTCCACAGATTCAATGCCTCTCGCATCCGGGTAAAATCCTGCAACGGTTTCACATCTGAAAAGCGGTCAAAAACCATGGGCATACTCACATTTTCCTTCGACGCAAAGGCGCGGTCCTTGGTTGCTCCTTTTCAACGGTCCCGTTATCGCTAGCCCTGCAACCGTTCACTGCCGGGCGGAAGCCGCCACGGCGCCGATGATCGCCGCCCCGATCCCCGATCCGTCTTTGGCAAGCTCGAGTTTTATCTTTTTCGCGCGATCGCCAAAAACTCCGAAAAGCATATCCGTCATATTATCTTGGAATCCCGGATATTTTTCAAACAGGGCGCCATCGATTGCAACGGTATGGTTCGATTCAAGATCGGCGTCCATCCAGGCGACGACGGCGGCAATAGCCGCCGCTGCTATTCTGGCTGACCGGGTGGAAACGATGCGGCAGATTTCCCGAATAGTTTGTCTATCCGCCTCCTGAACATCGGCGAGACCAAAATCATCAAAAAAGTCAGAACCATGGGCCGTCATTGAGAGGTGCTCCGTGGTCAATGCGTAGGCAACCGAGAAAGCAGGAAGGCTTTTTTCCGTGAAAAGAAGACGCTTTTGGATCATCTCAACGATTACGAGTCTTGCGAGCTCGCCCAGGTACATCCCTGAGACCATCTTTTCCAGCTTCTGCCGGCCGGCATTATTAGAGGATAGGTCAAGTAAATTATCGTAAACATTCGTCTTCAGTTTATCGAAGCCGCCCCACTCAATGTTGACGATCATTTCTCCGGAAGCGCGAAGCTCCGGCAGCCTCGAAATACGGGCGACCTTTTCCGGATAGCAGGCGTTTGTCCCCGTGCCGATGATCACACCCACATCGCAGGAGGGATCGGCATAGCTTTTGGCCACGAGCGTTCCCACGGTGTCGTTCGCCAGCGCCGCAACATGGATAGATTTCATTCCTTTGCGTTGCAGCGCTTCGGCGAGGAGCGCAACGACATCTTTGCCCTCCACGCCGGAGGCCGTAAACCCTTTTGTCCAGCAGATGAGTTCTCCCGAAGAAACGGAACGCTGCACCACGGGAAAAGAGAAGGTAAAGGCAAGATCATAGGCCTGCGGCATGCCGGCATGATGTTCCTTGAGAAATGATTGAATGCAATCGACAATGAAATCAAAGAGTTTATCGCCGGCGCCGCCTATCGTCTCACTGGGAATGACGAATCGGCTGACTGCCGCAAGCGTGGCGTTTCCGTTTCCATCGAGCGCTACGGCAAGGACCCTGACGTTCGTTCCGCCGAGATCGAGGGCGAGAAAATCCCCTTTTTCCGTTCCCTTTGGGCGGCCGACGAAGGAGGGGATCATTTTCAGAGAACTTTTCCCCCCTGCCAGTCCGCGCCGCATTTCTTCGTGAAAATGAAACATGATTTCCCGGACCTCTTGAGGCGTCACGGAGAAAAGACTTTCGAGATCAGAAAGAAATCGCTCAAGCGCATTCGTGCCGTCTTTGCTCATGGTTTCATCCTTTTTTCAATGTTGCTGACGATACAACATTTAACCCGAAGAAACAAATTATTCCCATCTGCGCATCCGTCCAGCCACGCTGCTTCATCTGAAGATGGTGCCCGATCAGCTCCGATAAGCCCATCGCATGAAGCAAATCCAAGTATATCGGCAGTCCAGCCAAACCTGTCATCCCCGTGTCATGCTTCTCTTCTTCGTACTGACAGGGAAGAGCTTGCCCTTGACAATGATAACGGATATCGTTATTATCGAACCATGATCACGTCATTCCGATGCAGGGAAACCGATAGAATATTCAAGGGAAAGTTTTCCGCAACCATGCCGCAGGCGATTCAGAAGGCGGCGGCCCGGAAATTGGGAGTATGAACGGGAGGGATTTTCCTCCGGTGCATCCCGGAGAGATTTTACTGGAAGAGTTCTTGAAGCCGATGAGCATTAGTCAGTACCGCCTGGCCGAACGCATCCACGTGCCGGCGAGACAGATCACACCGGTTTGAATTCATTCAGGAGTTCCATGAACACCTCCACCACCTTCGGATCAAACTGCTTGCCGGTCTGCTCCCTGATGTGTTCACGGACCTTCTCTTCCGGCCATGCAGGGCGGTAGGGGCGATCCGAGCGCAGCGCATCCCAGACGTCGACAATTGCAAAGATCCTCGCTGCCAGTGGAATGTGTACTCCCTTTAAACCGCGCGGGTAGCCCGTGCCGTCCCATTTTTCATGGTGACTGTACGGAATGTCCAGTGCCGGCCTCAGATAAGAAATGGGGTAGAGAAATTCATAAGCATATACCGGGTGTTTTCGCATGATTTCCCATTCTTCGTCATCAAGGGGACCCGGCTTGAGAAGGATGCCGTCCGGAATGCCCATCTTGCCGATGTCGTGAAGCAGGGCGCCTCTTCGCACATGCGCCAGTTCGCTGTCTCTCATGCCCATTTGGCGGGCCATTCGCAAAGTCATCTCCGTGACACGTTGAGAGTGCCCCTCGGTTTCTCTATCGCGCAGGTCCAGGGCATTGGACCATCCTTCCAGCGTGCTGTCATAGGCCTGAAGCAGGTCAAGGTTTGATTTCTGGAGATCATCGAAAAGCATGGCGTTATCCGCAGCAATGGCCGCCTGCGTGGCGAGAGCTTCCAAAAAATCCAGCCATCCCTGATCAGGTTCGAGGGGCGTGCGGTTGAAGATTTCCAGGACGCCTTTAACCTGCCCTTTCGCAATCAGAGGTGCGCCGTAGTAGGCGACAAAGTCTTCACTACTGATTTGAGGAGATATTTTTAATAAATCCTGCGCTTCTTTTTCGAGATCGGGAATGCAGATAGTCTTCCTTTCCTGGGCAACGCGGCCCGCAAAACCTTCGCCTATTGATAAGTTTGTGTATCGAAGGGCATTCGTTCGAAAGCCGCGCCCGGCAACAAATGACAGCTTATTGAAGCTGTGCGAATTAAAAACGAGGACATCTGCCGCATCTACATGTAAATTATTAATGACCTGTTCCAAAAAAATGCTAAAGGTGACGCGTATGTCGAGGCTGGCGGTTATGGCCATGTCTATGGCTCGCAGGGCGGCCAGGCGGTCGATTTGCCTTTTGAGTCGCTCTTCAGACAGTTTCCGTTGGCTGATATCCCGGCAAAAGCCGACAATAAACTCCTTATCTTCGTATGACAGGTAATTAGCATTGATTTCGACCGGTATGAGCATGCCATCCTTCGTACGACATGAAGATTCGAAATAAGAGGTCTTTTCTTGTTTGTGTTTACTCCAGAACTCAGGCCAATCTTCTCCTGAAGACCTGGGATCAACATCGAATATATCCAATATATCCATGGAGAGCATTTCATCCTTTGAATAATTAAGGAGACGGCAATGCGCATCGTTTACATACAGAAACCGCCCATCCAGCCCTATCCAGGCAACAGCCTCCACTGCACGATCCACGGAGAATTGTGTGATCCGCAGCATGTCTTCCGCCTTTTTGCGCTCGGTGATGTCGCGTGCCGCCGCAAAGACTCCCGCGACCTGTCCATTTTCATCCCGATACACGGAAGCGTTATACAACACCGAAGTCACATGTCCGTCCCGGTGTCGAAGCTCTAATGGATAGTCCCGCACGGAACCTACTCGAAACACCTCTTGATATCCGGCTCGGGCTCGCTCGGGCTCAGTGAAATAGTCGGAAAATTCTGTACCGATTAGTTCTGTACGGATATACCCTGTCACCGTTTCCGTCGCTGCATTCACGTCGGTGATCTTGCCGTCCGGTTCAATCGTCACCAGCGTATCAAGGCTGGCTTCAATCAAATTGCGATTGTAAGCGCTTGCCGCCCGCAGCGCCTCTTCCGCCAGCCGGCGCTCCTCCCTGCGACGCTGAAGCGACTCGGCCATCCGGTCAAAATTGGAAGCCAATAAACCGAGCTCACCCGATGCATCGGATTGTCCTGTGCGGACGGCCAGGTCCCCATCGGACACTCGCTTCGTCACGTCTATCAGCCGGTTCACCGGAGAGATAATCAATATTCCACTGAATAACCAGGCGCCCAGAAGCGCCAGCGCCGACACCAACCCCAACAAGGCAAGGTTGCGAACCATATGCCGTTCAACATCTGCAAATGCGGCTTGTTCCGGGATGCCGGCGCTTATGTGGATAGCATCAATACCACTGCCAATCGTTGTGTACCCGTAAAGGCGGGGCACCCCCCCCAAGCCAATCCCCTCTTCCGCTCCCTCTTTTTTGGTTAACATGGCCTTGACTATGGATTTATCATGCATTTTTTTGCCGAGGAATTGCTCCGGATCGGGAAAGCGGAGTAAGATCATGCCGTTGCTGTCGATAACGTTAAGGGTCGCTCCGTCGGGCAGATCAATCGTAAGAAGCGTTTGTTGCAGGCGCTCCAGGTCAAGTCCGGCAGTAATGACAGTCATTAGCCGGCCTGTATGGTCAAGGACAGGATAGCCCATAACAACGGTAGGTTTGCCGCTGATACGGCCTATTTTGTATATTTGCCGATTACAAAGCCGCGGGTTTGCACAAGATGTTGGAACCACGGTCGGTCGGCAAAACTGACCGGTTTTGTAATGGTGGGCGCCGAGGCAAATACCTCTCCATTCGGTTTGGCGGCAGCAAAACCACTGTAGCTTTCAGTTTGTTTTAACAGTTCGGCAAAGATCTTTGAACATGCGGCCGAATCTTGCCGATGGAATTGAGACATCTGCGAAAGGGTGAAAAGAATCTGGCGCGTCTCCAAAATAGTATGTTGATATAACATGGATGCGTTCCGGGCCAGCCTCCTTGCTTTATCCAAGGCCTCAATGCGGCCCGTATTTCTACCTTCGATGCCATGATAGACGACCAGCCCCAGCACCGGAAGCATGATGATAAGGACGAAAAGAATTAATCGTGCACGTAAGCCGGTAAATAGAAAATTTTTCATAATGCCTCTTTTCTCCGGACTCTCCACTCCGAACTTATTGCTCCGGACTCCCGACCCCGAACTTTTCTTCAAGGCTCCGAGCCCCGAACTTTTTTTCCAGTTCCCTTACAAACCCCGTTATATTTTGATTTTGAAGTGGCGTATTTGGGGGGGGGATTTCAAAATCACACTTTCAGTACGCATCAACCGGATGAACCCCCCTTTCCATTTTCACACCTCCGTCTTGGTCTCTCCACCTAAACATTGGTGTCCATTTTTTTCAACCTACCACAGTAACCGTTAGAAAGAATCTTCCGCCGAGAAACCTCCTCTACCCGCAGGCGACCTTTGATGTGGACCGCTTCGGCGGCTGCAAATAGTACTCGGGGAACACCCGGACGTACGGCATATTGATCTTTGAAGCGATGGCTTTCATGATCCGACGCTGTTCGCCGGCGATCTCGTCTTGGTTGACCATTCCCGCACTTCCGTGACCCCCCAGGGCGGAATCTACGCCATTTCAATCAACCACGAGATCATGATCAAACGAATCCAGGTCCTCTTTCCGCAGAACAAACTCCGGATACTCTGCGACAATTCACATTACGATCCGATCGAAGCTGATCCGGACCAGGTTAAGATCAACGGCAAAGTGATCTGGTTTGGGAGGGATATGGAAAGATAAGAAAAACCAACACACCTCTCCATCAGGAGGAGAACCAGGAGGTTTTTCATGGAAGAACTGGAGGAAATTTGTTTGGCGGCCCTCGAACAGCTTCCAGAGGGAGTCGTCATTATCAACGACAAAGATCGTATCGTCTTTATTAATCAAAAGGCAGCGGAAATTCGCCGCATCCAGGCGACGGAACGTATCGGAAAACCGGTTCTCAATTGCCACCCCCCTGAATCAAGGGAACGCGTCCAGAGGGCGCTCCAGTTCATCAAGAAGAATCCTGATCGCCCCTTCGTCCGAATCGTCCATGATAAGGAAAAAGATCTTTTCTACGAAAACGCGTACGCCTGCCTGCAATATGGTCAGAACCGATCTATAGGTTCGGTGGTCATTTCTCGGGACATTACGGAAAAGAGAAGGCTGGAAAAAGAGATTGCATCGCGCATGAAATCCCTGGAGGAAAACAACCAGGAATTGACCAGACGTCTGGAATCGCTCTTCACCTCCGCCATGACGAGCATGGCCAACATCCTGGAGGCCAAGGACCCATACACGAACGGGCATTCCACCCGCGTCAGCAAGATTTCCGTCAAGATTGCCGAGCAAATCGTGGGAATATCGCCGGAGCTCAAAGAGATCGAGCTCGCCTCGGAATTGCACGATATCGGGAAAGTGGGCGTTCGTGAGGAGATCCTGAATAAAAGAGGCCCGCTCAACGATGAAGAGCGGGAACATATGATGCGGCATCCCGTGATCGGTGGCGACATTAATCGAAAAGAACCTCGGAACCCAGTTCAATCCTGAAGTCGGAGGGATATTCCTGGAACTTTTTCACACGGGAAGCGTCTGATGCAAAACATATCGTTTCCCATAGCGAGGTGAAACCATGTATCCGAAAATATCGGTGAATCTCGGAAACCTCATTCTCTCCCTCTCCGACGCCCTGGATCTGGCGTTTTCTTCATTGGCCATGCATCAGCAACGCACCGCTTTCATCGCGTGGGAGCTGGGCAAACAGGCGAAACTGGAAGAAAACAGGATCGAACACATTTTCATTGCCGGGCTGCTCCACGATCTGGGCAAGTTGGTCATCCCAAACGCCATTCTGGAAAAACCCGCGGGGCTGACGCACGCGGAAATGGCTGTGATGAAGCAGCATACCTACTACACATTCACCGTCCTCAGCACCATCGGAGGCCTTAAGATGATTGCCGAATGGGCCGCTTACCACCACGAGAGGCTCGACGGCAAAGGATATCCGTTCAAACGCAACGCCCATGAGATGACTCTCGGGGCGCGGATTATGGCTGTTTCCGACATATTTACGGCAGTGGCCGAGGACCGCCCTTACCGAAACGGAATGCCTGCGGAACGCATTAAAACCATCCTTCAAAATCAGGCGGACGGCGGCATCCAGGACGCTCGAATCGTGAAACTCCTGCTGGAGAATATTGACGAGATCCGTCGTTCGGTAATGGAAGAACAGAAGCAGGCGCGGCAATACTATGAGAGCGCAGTAACGGAAATCAAATAAGCGCCAACGTATGGAATGAATTGATCCAAGTAAGGAGATCATTTACCCGGATGCGCACAGACAGGCCCTTCCTGTTCAGCAACATGAAGACCGGCCAGGGACTGGACCAGATCATCGCCTTCATCGAGTCAGCGGGAATGCTTTCAAAAGGTTGATCAGCGATTGAATTGAATTATATTGAATTGATAAGAACTTGCTTTTGCGTGAGTTGAGGATACGGAAAGGCGTCTTGTATGTCAAGGAAATTTTATCACAACCTGTTGTGTTGGAATAGGATTTGATTCCGGTCGCGCGGACAGGGTAGCGCAAATAACCTCAAACTTTTCTTTTACACCAGTTTCCGGGTTCGTCATTGTAACCTCTTGTAATGTTTTGATCGCTCTTTGACAAAATCAAATGATGTCTTGGATTTCTTTGTACAGTGACTGCAACTTGCCGTACATCTGTTTGTAAACGCGGTGATACAGGCCGTTATAAATCTCTCGCGCGCGGGGAGTGGGTTGGAACACGCGCCCCACGCGCGTCATTTCCCGCACGGCGGTTTCAAAATCCGGATGCAGGCCCAGCCCCACGGCTGCATCTATGGCCGCGCCCAGGCCGGATGTTTCGTAGATGTGCGGGCGGGCAGTGGGCAGGCCGAAAATATCCGCCGTGATTTGCAGCGCCGCATCGCTTTGCGACCCGCCGCCCGATACGCGCAGTTCTGTAATGGGAATGCCGCTGCGTCGTTCGCTGCGCTCTTTGCCTTCTCTCAGGGCATAGGCCAGACCTTCCAATATGGCGCGGTAGATATGCGCGCGGGTGTGAACGTCGCTAAAGCCGATGATGGCCCCTTTGGCTTCCGGGCCTGGCACTTTTAGCCCCGGCGACCAATAGGGTTGCAGCATCAGCCCCATCGAACCGGGAGGCACCTGGTTTACCAATTCATCAAACAAAACTTCCGGCTCAATTCCTCGTTCATCGGCAATACGCTGTTCTCGGTGTCCAAATTCCTGCTTGAACCAGCTTACCATCCAGTAGCCGCGGTAAATCTGGATTTCCAGGCTGTAGGCGCCCGGCACGGCAGAGGGATAGGGCGGTATGAGCGGTATCACTTCTATGTATTTTTTGTGCGTGGTGTTGATGGTGGCCGTTGTGCCATAACTCAGGCAGCCGATGTGCGGGGCCAGGCAGCCCGCGCCGATGACTTCGCAGGCTTTGTCTGCTGCGGCGGCAATGAGTGGCAATCCGGCGGGCAAGCCGGTGGCCTCTGCGGCCCGGGGGGTGATTGTGCCCAGTTGTCCGGCAGGCGGAATCAGGCTGGGCAGCAAGGCCGGATCCATTGGAACGGCCTGCCATTTCCAATCCCACCCTGCGGCCCAATCCAGTTTTTTGTAGTCAAACGGTACGTATCCCACCTGGCAGCCCACAGAATCCACAAAACTACCGCACAATTTGTATGTAAGGTATCCGGAAAGAAAAAGATACTTGTGGGTTGCATTCCAGATTTCCGGTTGATGGGTGCGAATCCAGTTGGCTTCTGCTTCTGCCTGTAGATAGGCTACCGTTCCGCTCATGCCGGCCAGCCTGAAGGCCAGCCCCCATAATCCGCCTACGGGTTTTTGCCCCGGCGTGCGGCGCTGGTCAAGCCACACAATGGCCGGGCGGAGGGGATTGCCTGCCCGGTCAACATTGACTACTGTGGAGCGTTGAGTTGTGATCGCGGCGCCGGCTATTGCTTCTTGGGGGACTTTGGTTTGCTGCCAAAGCTGTTGGCAAGCCTTGCACAGTGATTTCCAGTAATATTCCGGGTGCTGCTCTGCCCAGCCGGGATGATCGGAAAGGTACGCTTCCAACGGCACGCGGCTTCTGGCAGCCAGGTTGCCCTTAAGGTCAAATAGCATCGCCCGCACGCTTTGAGTGCCGCTATCAATTGCCAGAATGTAATCTTTGCTCATGATTGCCCCTTTTGTGTCCGAAATGATTTTAGTCAGTTTTGTATCTGGAAAGCAGGTTGACATCTCCGTGTCAGCCTGAGCCGGGCGGCTTTGATATTTGTGTTTTTTGTTTGCGCCTGCGCCAGAAGAACAACGCGGCAATTGCCAGTGCCAATTTGGTTATTGCTGCGGCCCATAGCGTGCGGGCAACAAGCGCGCGGCGTTGTTTTATTTGTTTGGCCTCCTGGCTGGTTTTGGCCTGTGCAAGCATTGTCCGCCAGTTGGAGATGTTTTCTAGCGCGGGCAGGCTGTAACAGGTGTTCCACAACACCAGATATGCGGATTCTTCCTTTTGCCATTTTGCGTCATCCCATCCCAATTCCGGCTGGCAAATGGCGCGAATGGCAGGCAAAAACGCCTTTCCGCCTTCCGGCAGCAACAGCCCCAGCCTCACTCGGCGCAAAAGCAAATCGTCCAGGTGAACCACACCCTCGGCGCGGGCGGCCCAGCGCAGCTCTGCCCACAGCGTTTTGGTGCCGGGGATCAGTTCCAATTCGCCGGGAAAGGCCGCCGCAATCAATGCAGAGGCATCCTTGCCGTAATGACCCATCAGGCGGCGGCGCAGTGTTTTGTCTGTGTGATTGATTTCCGGCATTATTGCCGGGTTAAGCACGGGGGCGGCGCTGACTGATGGAGGCATGTTGGGCACGTAACGGCGCGTTGCCTTAAGCGCATCCAGAGCAATCAACCGGAATGTGGTTAACTTGCCGCCGGTCACGGTAAGCAGCCCGCGCTCTTCCCATATCACGTGGTCGCGCGATTCTTTGGAAGGATCGGTCTGGCCGGTGTTGATGACGGGCCGCACGCCGGCAAATGTTGCCAAAACATCATCCAACGTCAGGCGCAGTGATGGGAACTCGGCCTCGACGGCGGCCATCAGGTAAGCCACTTCCCGGGCGCTGATGCGGGGTTCATTATCCAGCGGTTGGTCATGGTCCAAATCGGTTGTGCCTACCAGCGTAATGCCTTCCCACGGAAAAATGAATACCGGGCGGCGGTCAATGGGGTGTAAAAAGCTAATGGCCTGTGCTACCGGCAGCCGCCATGCGGGAAAAATCAGATGGCTGCCGCGCAATGGGCGAAGGCGAGAAGACGCATTCATTTGCCTGCGCAGTGTGTCTGCCCATGCGCCTGTGGCGTTAATCACCACGCGGGCATAGGCGTTGGTGCTGCGATTTTGCTCCATATCTTGCAGGCGCGCGCCGGTTGCCTTCTGGCCAGTTTCATCGAACAATAATTCCCGGGCGGCCACATAGTTGATTGCTACTCCGCCCTCGGCGGCGGCTTCCTGGATGAGGCGCAGTACCAGGCGAGCATCGTCCGTTTGAGCATCACCATAGCACAGCCCTCCCTTTAGCCCTTTTTGGGCAATATGGGGCGCCAGCATTTCAAAATCTTGCGTGCTGTAATATTGATGGCTCCATTGCAATGCCAGAAGGTCGTAAATAGCCAATCCGGTTTGGTATATCCAGCGGCCGGGGCGGTCGCCTTTGTAGGTTGCCAGCAAAAACCCCATGGGGTCTATCAGCCCTGCGCCTTCTTCGAGCAAACGGTCTCTTTCCCTCACCGAAGCGCGGGTCAGACCTATCTTGCCTTCTTTAAGGTAGCGCAGCCCGCCGTGAACCAGCTTGGAAGATCGGCTGGACGTGCCCCATCCAAAATCGCGCCGCTCCACCAGCAAAACGCGCATGCCAAGCCGGGCAGCTTCTCTTAGAATCCCCGCGCCGGTAATGCCGCCGCCAATGATGAGGATATCCCATGGTTGTTCCAATTTAGACCAGATTTTTTCGCGCCAGTTTGTTTCCCACATAAGTCAAGTTCCAATTTGTACAAGTTATACAAGTTTGCCCGGATTCATTATCCCTTTCGGGTCGAACTGCTTGCACAGGCCGGCCAATGCGGCCATGCCCAGTTTGCCTTTTTCTGCGGGCAGGTAGGGCAAATGGTCTGTGCCAATGCCGTGTTGATGGCTGATGGTTCCGCCGCGCGCAACAATGGCCTGGCTTGCGGCCGTTTTGAGCGTTTGCCAGCGACGGAGTGTTTCACTGACGGCCTTGCGCCTGTCCGGGTTGGAGGCCGTGCGGAACAGATAAGTAGTATACAGGCTGGAGCCATCCGGATAAAGATGCGATAAATGCGTGAACACATGCACCTGCTCATCTTCCAGGGCCGGGCGCAGGGCAGATTCAATGGCATCTATCATGGCAGGGATGTTGTCCCAGCCGGTTGCTGTTTCCAGCGTGTCAATGGCGTAGCCCATTTCCCACAACGTATTGCGAAGATAAGGCGTGCGAAAACGGTTTTTATGCCACTGGCTGCCAAATGTTCTGCCTGCGCGTATCCCCCTGCAGTTATCGGCGATGTTCAGCGCTTCTTTGCGGGATGTTTTGATGACTGCGTCCCGGCCTGCAAAGCCAAGCAACAACATGCACTTGTTGTCTTTTACGCCTCGAAGCGCAAGCATGCGCTCTAGTAAGCCTATCAGGTATTCGTGGCCGGCCAATGCCAGCGTGGTTTCTGTTTCAGTGGGGGTGCTCAGGCGCAGCATCGAAAGCGGCAGACGGGCTTGCACAATCTGGCGCGCCGCGCTCAACCCTTGTTCAAAGCCGGGGAAAAACACGGCATGGAAATTTTCTCTTTCCGGTAGAGGCGTTACGCGCACGGTGGCTTCGGTCAGAATACCCAGCCGTCCTTCAGAGCCAAGAACAACCTCTCTCAAATCCGGTCCGGCGGCAGAGGCGGGGAACGCCGGCAGTTCCAGGCTGCCAGCGGGCGATTCCAGCTTTCCGCCCGCAAACAGTTTTTCGATGCGCCCGTAACCCAATGATTGCTGCCCGCTGGAACGGGTGGCAATCCAGCCGCCCAATGTGGAAAGCTCGAAGGATTGGGGGAAGTGCCCCAGTGTAAAGCCTCGCGCCCGAAGCTGCGCTTCCAGGTCGGGGCCGGTGATGCCCGCGCCAAAGGTTGCCAGGTGGCTGATTTCGTCAAAGCGTTTCAGGCCGCTTAGGCGGCTCATATCAACGGTCAGCACCGGTGCATCACCGGGCAGCGGGTTGATGTGCCCCACGACACTGGTTCCGCCGCCATACGGAATGAGCCGCGCGCCTACTGCCGCCGCGTAGCCAATCAACTCTCGCACCTCGGATTCTGTGGAAGGATAGGCTACGCCATCGGGCAGGGGGTGTATATCGCCGCAGCGCAGGGCAATCCAATCCGGCAGACTTTGCCCTCGCGCGTGGAAAATTCGCTCTACCGGGCTATCCAAAACCAGCGGATGAACGGGCAGCCGGGATGGCGGCACGGCGGCGGCGGCTTCTTCCAGTCTGACATCTTGCGGCGGCGTGCCGGGGCCGATCAATTGTTCCAAAAACCGCGCTGCCGATGCGGGCAGCGGGTAAGTGATGGTATCATCTCCCCAACCGTTCCAGCGTCTCATGGTTTACCTCATTTTGGATTGGGCCGCGTGTTGAGCGGTGGTTTGCTTCCACAAATCTATGCTTTCTCGCATAACAGCTTTGGAAAGTTTTTCCGCCTTGCTGGCATTTTTGCGGCGAACGTCAGACAGCAAGGCGGCATAAAAAGCCCGGGAGGCGGCCCTGGCTTTGGGATTAGAAAAATACAATTGCGCGGCCTGTATGTAAAGTTTTGTAAAGCCGTTGAGAATGAGCGTGTATACCGGATTGCCGGAGGCCAGCGCCAGCGCGCGGTGCAGTTTCCAGTCAAAACAGGCAAAGGCTGCTGGCGTGTCTTCCAACTGGGCGAAAGTTTCCAGGTGGCTTGCCACATCCTGCGGCGAGTGTTCCACGGCAGCGCGTGTGTAGGCCGGAGCCAGCGCCAGCCGCGTTTCTAGCAAGTGGTCAATAAAATTCGGGGGCAGTTTTTGGGTGTGGCAGGCCAGAGTGCCAAGTATGTTCAGCCCGCCTTCTTGCCAGAAGTTGTTGATGATGGTGGGTTTGCCTTGTTGTATGGTAAGCCATCCGTCGCGCTCCAGACGTTGCAGGGTTTCTCTCAGCGTGGGGCGGGTGATGCCCAACCGGGCGGCCAACTCGCGCTCTGCGGGCAGTGTAGAACCGGGCGGATACGCGCCGTCCAAAATAGCTGCCACCAGGGCATGTTCGGCGTAAGCGGCAGGACGCTGCGGCGCAGTCCATTCGTTCATAGGGATTCTCCTTGTGCTAACTGGTAAGTGGTCTGACCAGTTAAATCTATTACACTGCATTCTGCGCCGTTGTCAAGCGCGATTTGAACTTGTGTAAGAAGCACGTAACCTGTCAGGGTTTGTAGCAAATAAGCTGTATGTTACCGGGAGGTGACAAATGAGACGGACAGAGCGAACCGCTTTTCGGTCATTTCACCAGTCACGAATGCCTTTTCGGGAGTAATCCAGACAGACTTCACCTGCACGCCTTTTTTTCAAAATGCGTTATGACTGTACGTATTCATCCCAAGAATATTCGGGGTCGCCGTAGATAGTATCAGCGTGTGTTTGAAGCTGGAGATCGACAGCGGCGTATTAATGGGGACACGATGCAGCATCATGTCCCCATTGGCGGGGCGTGAGCTTTTGGCGGCGGTCTTGCCCCTTGACAATGATAACGGATATCGTTATTATCGAACCATGATCACGTCATTCCGATGCAGGGAAACCGAGAGAATATTCAAGGGAAAGTTTTCCGCAACCCTGCCGCAGGCGATTCAGAAGGCGGCGGCCCGGAAATTGGAAATCGTTGACGCAGCCAGGGATCTGGAAGATTTAAGGACACCGCCCGGCAATCGGCTTGAGGCGCTGTCAGGCGATAGACGGGGGCAGCACAGCATTCGCATCAACGAGCAGTGGCGCGTCTGCTTTGTCTGGCAAGATGGAAATGCAAACGATGTTGAAATCGTTGATTATCACTAAGGAGGGAGTATGAACGGGAGGGATTTTCCTCCGGTGCATCCCGGAGAGATTTTACTGGAAGAGTTCTTGAAGCCGATGAGCATTAGTCAGTACCGCCTGGCCGAAAGCATCCACGTGCCGGCGAGACGGATCAACGAGATCGTGCTTGAAAAGCGCGGCATAACCGCGGATACCGCGCTCCGGCTGTCTCGTTTTTTCGGGAATTCTGCTCAATTTTGGATGAATCTTCAAACACGCTACGAGCTTGAATCGGCGCGCAATTTATCGGCGTCCAGCATTGACCGGGAAGTCAGGCCACACGCAGCAGCGTAAGATGCGAGGTAAGGTGGACCCGCATTATTTCACCACTTCCCGACATGGAGGGTTGAGGATTATGGGGACACGATGCGGGTTGGGATTATGGGGACACGATGCCGCATCGTGTCCCCATAATCCCGTTATCCTCATAGGACGATTTTATAAGAGTCATCAACGCCGATTTCGTGCTTTCCCGTATAGACGGCGCCGCTCCAGCCGTCGATACTGATGAAATCTCCGCCGTGAATTGTTTTCCCGTCGACCTTGCTATACCCTTGCGACTCATGGACGTGAAGCTTGTTGAATCCCACCACGCCGACTTTGTTCAGTTGAGGGATCGTGACCGCCGCATGGGACGTGCCGCCGCCCCTCGCGGTCAGAATTCCATCGGCCTTCAGAAGAATGCCGACGTCGTCCGGAACCGTATCGGGACGGATCAGAATCAGCGCGGTTTCAGGTTCCTTTTCCCGGAAATGTTCGATCTCCTTTTCGGAATAGACCGCCCTGCCGCTCAGGGCGCCGCCGCTCACCCCGATGCCCATGCCGAGGAAAGAGCGTTCAAGGTCCCCGTCGCCGACAAAGGTTCGGACCTTGTCGGTCTCCCTCTGAACCATGTCCCGCGTCTGGAGGATATAGAGCCCTTTTTCCGTGGCGTCCTCAAACGTGAATTCGATCTCCTGCTGGTTGAATCCCTTTTCATAAACCAGCAATTCCGCGATCCGGACCAGTTCGTTGTAGATCTCCGGGAATTTCGTTTCCAGGGAGATCAGGGACTCCCTTTTCTCCGCAACGCGCTGTTTTTCCGAAATGGGAAAGGTTTCCACAAGACCGGAGACGATGTCTTCCCCCTGAACGCAGAAGATGAAATCTCCGTTGATGGCGACGTCTTGCGAAGGCCCCTTGGGATCCCGTGTAAAGATCACCCCTGACCCCGAGTGTTCATTCAGGTTGCCGAACACCATCGCCTGGACGATCACGGCCGTGCCCCATTCGTCGGAAAGATGCATCTGACGGCGGTAGATCCGCGCCTGTTCGGAGTTCCAAGAGGCGAAAACGTCCCGGATGGCGCGCTGGAGTTGATGGTAGGGATTGTCCAGGATCCGGATATCCCGCTTGACGATCGCCTCTTTGTAGGAAAGGGCGAGCTGTTTCATCTGTTCCGGATTGAACTGAAATTTCTTCGCAACCGCATAACGGACCTTGAAACTCTTCATGATTTCATCGAAGATATTTCTATCAATCCCCT
>JAHIMW010000064.1 GCA_018896355.1 Pseudomonadota bacterium | reverse complement strand
CGTCAGAATTTCGCTTAAAATAACGATTATTCCCCTTTTGTCAAATGATATTTTTCCCATCTGTTTTCCCTGCGGCCGCTGCCGCTGAATAATAGTTGACACAAATCCTGCCGTTCTTTATCATGGCCTCAAAATTCATCTGTTTTTTTTGAGGCCTGAGAGATGATATCATCCCCGCCGTTTTCAGGGATTCCCTGTCGGCATTTCCACGCAAGAAAAAGGAGCCGGAAGATGAAAAATCGGTTCGGAGTGTTTCTGGGTTTGATCCTCCTCGCGACGGCGCCACTCCACGCGGAGAATTACACGGTCCGGGGCGGGATGAGTGCGGAGATCCGTTATGAGCTTCGGGAGACGATCACCACCGGCGACGGCGTCCGGAAGGCCACGCTCAGCTTCGTCACGCCCCGGAATTTTGACTCCCCCACCTTCCGTCAGGAGATCCGGGACGTCGATGTCTCGTTTGCTCCCCGTCCCGATGAACAGAAGAAAAGCGAAGACGGAAGGGGAAACCTCATCCTGACCGCCGTGTGGAACAGCCCACCCGGCCTGATCGATGTCCGCCTCTCGGTCACCGTGGCCAACACGACGGGCCTGGAAACCATCGAGACGAAGGCCCCCTTCCCGCTGACGACGGTCCCGCGCGAGTTCCGGGATTATCTCGGGGCTACGGAGCAGGTCCAGTCCGATCATCCCCGGATCCGCTCATTGGCGGGCGAGTTGACCAAAGGGGTCGCCACCGAATTCGATGCGGTCCAGCGGCTGATCTCCTGGGTGGTGGATCATGTCTCCTACGTCAGTCCCCCCTTGAAGTATGATGCGCTCTACGCACTCGAGTCGGGAAAGGGGAATTGTCAGAATTTCTCCCACCTGAGCGCCGCCCTTCTTCGGGCCTCCGGCATTCCCGCCCGGATCATCAACGGCATCACCCTGAACCGGCCCCTCGACGTGGCCTGGCAGCAGGGGGTAATGACCCTCAAGATGGGGCAGGGCCGCCACTCCTGGATCGAGGTCTGGTTTCCCGATCTGGGCTGGGTGCCTTTCGATCCGCAGAACTCCGTACTTTTTGTCTCCAGCCGGTTCATCCGCGTCGAGGTGGGCGTCGACAACAACGAGACGAAAAACGACGGTCTGCTCACCTGGACCCAGGCCCGCAACACGGCCGGAAAGCCCACCCTCCAGGAGGCCGTAAACGCGGACTTCCGGAAGGATGAGGTCCGGCTCCGGGGGGAACGGGAGACCTACGGCCCAAGGAACCTTCTCCTCAGCCCGTCGGTCCGGGCATTGTTCCAGCCGCTTGAGATCAAGCCCCTTCCGCCCCTGCCCGTGTACACCGAGGCCGAGAGGCGCGCCTTTCGTTTCGATGCGCCCCTGGTCTACGGCAACCTCGTGTTTCCCGAAGATGTCGATTTTGCCTTCCCGCGGGAGACCAGCTCCACCGGCGGGAACGCCTTCGAGATGCGCCGCAATTTCCTCGTCGAGACCGCCGAATACGTCACGACAAACCTGACCCAATACGCCCAAGTGGTGATCCTGCAGAAGCCGGTCCGCCTTGAAAAAGTGGGCCTCGCGCTGCACAACTTCGGAGGGGAGGGGTCGCTATGGGTGGACGTTTTTGCGGATCGGGACGGGAAGCCCGGCCCTCCCATCGCGGCGAGCGCCCTCGTCAACGTCGAGGAGATCTCCCCGCGGCCGGGCTACCGGTGGGTGGACTTTGATTTCAGCCGGGAGAACACCGTGCTGATGCCGGGCGCGTACTGGATCGCGCTGGGATTTTCCGGAAGCCCGATCGTCAACTGGTTCTACACCTACGGGAAACCGGTCGGCCCCGTGCACGGCACACGCTACAAGGGGGTCTTCCAGGCGGACTGGAGCGGCGCGCTGAATTATGAATTCAATTACCGGATCGTCGGCCGGACGGTGAAATAGAATCGCCCCACCCGCCCGGTTTTATCCGCCGGGAACCTGACAGCTTGCTTGTGGTTCCCGGCGGACGTTTTTCCGCGGCAACTCAGAGGATCACTTCTTTGCCTTGGCCGGTTTCTTGGCCGCCGGTTTGGCCTTGGCGACCGTCTTTGCTTTCGCCTTGGCCTTGGCCGGCGCCTTCACCGGGGCTTTTGCCTTGGCTTTGGCCGGTTTGGCTGACGCCTTCACCGCCGCCTTTGCCGGAGCCTTCACGGGGGTCTTTGTTTTGGCAGGGGCCTTTGCCGCGGCCTTCGCCGGTTTTACCGGAACCTTCGTCGCTGTTGCCATACTCACTTCCTCCCTTTCAAATATGCGATTCCGCCTCACCGGGCCCCGGCCTGACCGTGCCCTCCAGCGTGCGAAATCGTTCGCTTCACCAAGGTGGCATCCCATCCATAAACGTTTTGTAAAAGGCCTCTTTTTGCATCCGGGCGACGCTCGCTTCCCGGATTTTTTCTCCCTGCCGATCCGTTCGTCGCCTTCTCGTTCATTTGAACCAGAGGGTGAACGCGTCAAGGTTCGCCCTTTCCCTTGTGAATTGGTTGATCGGCGTCTCCCCGTCGGGATAGCCGAGCGCTACTCCCATGATAACGGCCTTTGTTTCCGCGATCGGGATGATCTCCCGGATCAGTGCCGGATAGCGAACCGATGCGGCCAGGATGCAGCTCCCCAGCCCCCGGGCGTGGGCCAGCAGACAGACGGTCTGCATGATTGCCCCCGTGTCCAGCATCGCGTATTCCCGGGGGATGGCTTTGTCCACGCAGAACAACAGAAGAGAGGGGGCGTTGAAGAGGGCGAACATGTCACCTGCATAGCGGAGACGCGCCTCCTTGTCTCCGCGGGGAATCTCTAGCGCGGCCAGAACCTGTTTACCCACATCCCCGTATCGCTGTTTCAGAGGTTCGGGCCAGGCTTCGGGCATCGGGGTATCCGGGTCGGGGATGACACCGTCCAGCAGATGCTGCCGGTTCGCCTTTTTGAAGCGGTCCAGCGCAGCCCCGGTGACGACCGAGATCTCCCACGATTGGGTATTCCCCCAGGAGGGGGACCAGCGGGCCGCTTCCAGGATCTCCCGGAGCAGTGGTTCCGGGACAGCATCCGGCTTGAACCGCCGGATGCTCCTTCTCGTCGTAACGGCCTGAAAGATCTCCATCGTTCATCCCTTCTCCCCGAGGGGTCTGCCTTTCCGGTGCGTCGGTCAGAAAATAAAGACCGCCGCCGCGATCACCGTGGTATAGCCGCTATTCTTCACGATGGTCGATTGGGTGACGTTTCGGGTTCTGACGATCTTTCCGCTGATCTTGAAGATCTCCTTCTTCTCATCCCAGCTCTCGTCGACATTGAAATCGATGCCCAGCGTCGATGCGAGCATGGCCGCGGCCATGTCCTCCGCGTAATCGCCTGCATGCTTCTCCGTCTGACCGAAGGCGTGGTGTTCGCTAATGTATCCGTAGGATCGCTGATCGGCCGGGATGGCGCAGCCGATCGACGCCGCCAGGAGGCGCTTCGGCTCGTTGCTGCAGCAGCGACTCATGACGCAAAAGGTGATCCCCCCTGCGATCAGCTCCTTGAGTCCCTGCATTTTTGATATCATCTTGCAGTCGGGGGGAACTATGCTGGAGACCTGCACCAGGTTGCAACGTTCAATCCCCGCATCGCGGAGCGCCCGCTCGAAGGAGTGGAGTTCATCCTTGTGGGTGCCGACGCCCTTGGTGAAAAATATTTTCTTGGGAACGTGACCTTCCATCGGCCTTCTCTCCTTGCAACTGGAATCGGGGGACAGCCCCCTATGCCTCTTGGAAAAACGGGGCACAGGCACTCCGCTTTTCCAGAATTTTACCGTGGCAGGGAATATACCAAGCTTCCGAATGGAATGCCACAAAAAATTTCTTCACAAAAAATTTCTTCCCTTCTGACGCCTTGACACGCATGTCCCCTTCCCCTATACTCCGCCCATCCCGCGGCAATAAAACCGACAGGAACATGATCCCGGATTCCTTCGTCGACCGGGTCTTCACCTTGGAACAGCCGCCGCGCATTTCGATGGACTTCACTGGGAGTGAGATGGCTTGAGCAACTCTGTGGAACAATCTTCCGGGCCGCTGCCGGCCTTTCTCGGCAACGGTCTTTCTTTTCTGAAACGGCAGCAGCGGGATTGGAAAATCACCGTTCTGCGAACATCCCTCGACAAACTGGCCTACCAGATGGTCTTTCCCTACCTCTCCATCTATATCGTGGCGCTGGGGGCGGGCATCTGAAAAGATGGCTGGGCGTTGCCTCCATTGCCCAGCTGCCGCTGGGAATGGTTTTCCCGTTCACCCAGGTATTCGCCTACCAGATCAAAGGGGCGAATGAATTCGTGCTGGGCGCGATGGTCGCCGGATCGGCGCTGGCATCCATCGCACTGGCCATTCCTCTGGGCAGGCTGGCGGACCGGATCGGCAGAAAGAAAATACTGTTTATCACGATTCCGCTTTTCTGGCTTTCCAACCTGATGCTGATCCTGGCGCCCTCCCCGGTTTTTCTGGTTATCGCGGGCATCCTGCAGGGCTTTTACTTTATCGGCGCATCGATCGCCGCCGCGATAGAAAGAGAACTGGTGCCTCCCGAACAGATGGGAAGATGGATCGGCATCAACCGGTTTTTCAAGATGCTTCTGGGCGCTTTCCTGGCCCTGACGGCGGGGATCATCTGGGACAAGGTCGGACCGCAATACGTCTTCATCCTCTTCGTGGGCATCGACCTTCTGATCCGAATGCCGCTGCTGGTCAGCATTCCGGAAACCCTGCACAACCGCTTCAAGCCCTCATAAATAGGGGGACATCGCCCCTATTCCCTACAATCGTGATTTTACTACAGAGGTAATTGCAAAACTCTTCAAAATATGCTCCCCCTCCCTTGACGGGAGGGGGTTAGGGGGTGGGTGAAGCTGCAACATGCAGATTTTCATGGCAAGCTCCCCCCCACCCTAACCCTCCCCCACCAAGGGGGAGGGAATTTAGAAGATCATGAGCAGCCGCCGGTGAACGCATGAAGAGACCCGCCGGGAATTCCCGCGCCTTCAGACGCTCGCGCACGCCTGTGCGACGGAGGTCCAGTAGGGGGACATGCCGCGCAGCCTCTCGATGATGGGGGGCAGCTTCTCGATCACGAAATCTATCTCCTCCTCCGTATTGTAGGTGCTCAGGCTGAATCGGATGGAGCCGTGGGCCATCGTGAAGGGGACGCCCATCGCGCGCAGTACGTGGGAAGGTTGCAGGGAGCCGGAGGTGCAGGCCGACCCGGAGGAGGCGCAGATGGCGTATTCGTTCATCAGCAGCAGAATCCCCTCCCCCTCGACGAACTCGAAGCTGATGTTCGTTGTATTGGGAAGCCGCTGCAGGATATCCCCGTTGACCCGGCACTGCGGGATGCGGGCCAGCAGGGCTTCCTCCAGCCTGTCGCGCAGCCGCCTCACGGCGCTGTTTTCCGCACTTAGGTGGCGGGCAGCCAATTCGCAGGCCTTGCCCATCCCGATGATGCTCGGGGTGTTCTCCGTGCCGCCCCGGCGTCCCTTCTCCTGATGCCCCCCGATCAAAAACGGGGAAAACCGCGTTCCCTTGCGAACGTACAGTACGCCGATTCCCTTGGGGGCGTGGAGTTTGTGTCCGGAGAAGGAAAGCATGTCGATCATGCTCTTCTTCAGATCGATCGGGATCTTGCCGGTCGATTGCACCGCATCGGTGTGGAACGGGATGCCCCGTTCATGGGCCAACTCCGCCGCCTTCTCCACCGGGAAGATGACCCCCGTCTCGTTGTTGGCCCACATCAGGCTGACCACCGCCGTATCGGGCGTCAGGCTGCCGACAAACTGCTCCATGTCCAGCAGGCCGTTCTTGTCCACGGGCAGTTCCGTAATCCGGTAGCCCTGGCCGGCGAGATGGGCGCAGAGAACCTTGACGGCGGGGTGCTCCACCCGGCTGGTTACGATATGGCGTCTTTCCGGATAGGTCGCCAGGGCCGAGCGGATCGCGGCGTTGTCGCTCTCCGTGCCGCAGCTCGTGAAGATGATCTCATCGGGCGTTGCGCCGATCAGCGCCGCAACCTGCTCGCGGGCCTCGCGGAGCTTCTTGGCGACCTGCCCGCCGAACGAGTGCATGCTGGAGGGGTTGCCGTAATATTCATGGAAATAGGGGAGCATCGCCTCCAACACCTCGGGGGCCACCTGGGTTGTGGCGTTGTTGTCCAGATAGACGGTGTTCATGGGGCCACCTCCTCGATGATCAGGTCGGGTGAGACCAGTTCCCGGAGTTTCGCCTCGACGAAGAGTTTCAACGTGCTTTCGGAGGCCTTGCAGACGGCGCAGGCGCCCCGCACGGCCACGATGACCCGGTTGCCGACGACGTCGATCAGTTCGATGTCGCCGCCATCGTGCTTCAGCGACGGCCGGATCTCCCGTTCGAGGGCCTCCTCGATCATTCGGATCTTCTGGATGTTGGTCATCTTCGGCGTCGCCGCCGGTTTGGCCTCGGCCCGCACCCTCTCGATGATCTGCCGGATCGCGTCATGGCAGTTGCCGCAGCCGCCGCCCGCCTTGGTGTAATTCGTCACATCCTCGACCGTCGTGAGGTTGTTTTCCCGGACGGCCCGTTCGATCTCCCGGTCCGTCACGCCGAAGCACTCGCAGACGATCTGCGCGCCAGGCTCCTTGGCCGGCGCCCCCTGGTAATTCTCGATCGCCTTTTCGAGGGCCTCCTTCCCCATTACGCTGCAATGCATTTTTTCCTCGGGCAGGCCGCCAAGGTAGGTTGCGATGTCCTGGTTGGTCACCTTCTGGGCCTCCTCCAGCGTCATCCCCTTGATCATCTCGGTGAGCGCCGAAGAGGAGGCAATGGCGCTGGCGCAGCCGAAGGTCTTGAACTTCGCCTCCTGGATCCGTTTGTTCTCATCGAGTTTGAAGGAAAGTTTGATGGCGTCCCCGCAGGCGATGGAACCGACCTCGGCGACGCCGTCCGGCTGATCCACTTCCCCGACATTCCTCGGGTTGAGAAAATGCTCTCTGACCTTGTCCGTGTATTCCCACATAATGCGCTCCTTTAATTTTTCCGGCAAATGGCCAACCTTGAATCGCCGGTGATGACGGCTGTTATTCTAAGTCCGTCTGACCGGATTGTCAACGGAGCATTCCGGATTTCAGGGTCAGAAACCTCTCCTCGGTGAAGTCGGCGATTGCTCCGACATCGTTGAGATCGAGCACCGGCACGTCCAGTTCGAGCGGTTCATCGCTTGCCACCGCCTGAAGCGTCGGATCGTTCTTCGCCCCCCGGCAGATGAGCGTGGCGCTGCGTTCCTTGCGGTGCAGCTCGATTTTCGGCAGGGAACCATGCTTGAATCCCTCGGTCAGGACGATATCCACATCGGGGAAGTAGGCCGCCAGGAGTTCCTCTATGGGAGGGGATGCGGCATGTATTTTCACCAGTGCCAGCTTTTCGGGAGATGCGATCAGCGTGGTGTCGGCCCCGGCAGAAGCCAGGCGGTGGCTGTCCTTTCCCGGATGGTCGATGTCGAAACGGTGGGCGTCATGCTTGATAACGCCGACCCTGTAGCCTCTCTCTTTCAATATGGGGATGACCTTCTCCAGCAGGGTCGTTTTGCCGGCGCCCGACTTTGCTACAAACGAAACTGCCTTGACTGTCATAAGGATCCTCCTGTTTTGTTTTTTTCGAATTCCTCCGGGGTATTGACATTCACGAAAACATCCCTCAATTGCAGTGGTTGCAGTGCTCCATCTCCCCGGCCGAGAAGGGCAGGATCTGGATCGTTGTGTGGTTGATCCCGTACTTGCCGTGTAGCATCTCCTGGGCCGAACGGATGATCGCTTCGCCGGCGGATGATTCTCCGTTGGACTGGAGATGGGCGGAGAGCAGCTTCTGATCTGCGCCGGTCTCCCAGATGTGGAGATCGTTGACCTCTGCCACGGCGGGAATCGCCAGCAGGTCGTTCCGGACCTGAATGAAATCGATGCCGGGCGGCACGGCGTCCAGCAGGGAGTTGACCGCCTGCCGGACGATCTTGTAGATTTCGCGGGCAATAACGATGCAGATCGCAAGCGAAATGATAGGATCGACGAGACGCCAACCGAAGAAGGTGATCAGCAGGGCGCCGACAATGACCCCGAGGGAAAACAGGGCGTCCTGAAGCGAATGGAGCCAGGCGCTTTTCATGTTGAAGTTCCGCGCCGAGATCTTCTGCAACAACAGCGTGGCCGCCCCGTTTCCGACGAACGCCACGACGGCGACCCAGAGCATCTCCTTTCCGGGAATTTCCGGTGGCGCCGCGAACCTCTTGAGGGTCTCCCAGAAGACGAAGGCGATGACGACGGAAAGGACGATGCTGTTGACAAAAGCGGCGATAAATTCGATTTTGCGGTAACCGTACGTTTTTGCCGTATTCGCAGGACGGCGGGAAACCTTCTCCGCCCAATAGCTGAAAATCATCGCGGCGATGTCGCTCAGGTTGTGGACGGCATCCGAGATCAGCGCCATGCTCTGAATCATCAGGCCGAAAATCATCTCGAAGACGACGATCCCGCCGTTGATTACCATGGCGAAAACCAGGTTTTTCAACGACGCCGGCGGTTCGTGTTGGTGGCTGTGGTTGTGTTCCATTGAATTCACCCGATGAAAAAGGGGCTGCCGATGAAATAGATCCCCAGCAGGCCGATGACGACCCCGGCGCTCTTCTTGAACCAGCCTCCCGATTCGATCCAGGTTTCGCTCTCCGTCAGGCGGCGAACCGCTGCGGTGGAGCTGCCGGCGATCATGATGGGGAGGCAGTGGCCCAGGGCGAAGAGCATGATCAGCAGAACCCCGGTCAACACCTTCTGCTGAACCGTGATGATCGCCAGGATCGGGGCAATGAAGCCGAAGGTGCAGGAGCCGGAAAGGAACCCGTAGGCCAGCCCCAGCAGGAACGCGCCGCTAAGCCCCCTGACGTTGAGTCGGTGAAGCCTGCTCCCGGAGAGGTTGCACTTTTCCACCCCCAGCATCCCCAGGGCAACCCAGATCAGTACGAAACCGACAACGATCTGCCAGTAGCCGCCCACATCCCCGAGCATCCGACCCAAGAGGGCGCAGACGACGCCGATGACGGCAATCGTGATGAACAGTCCTGCGGTAAAAAGGATGGCGTAATGGGCGGCCTGCCGTGGTTTCAGCGCCTGATCCTGTCCGGCCACGTAGGCCACGACGAGCGGGATGGAGGCCAGGTGGCAGGGACTGAAAAGGACGCTGACCATCCCCCACAGAAAACAGCCCAGCGCCGCCAGGTAGGTCGCGCCGGTAATCCAGTCGTTGATGGTGAGAAAAAATGTCGTCAGCATGGGTCCCCTTTTATTTTACGCCCATATCCTTAAGCCAACGGACGATCGCCTCTTCGCTCAGGAACCCCTCGTGCCGATAAACCTCCCTGCCTTTTTTATCAAAGAAGATCTGCGTGGGGATGCTCCGGATGCCGAAATGCTTGGCCGGCGCTGGGTCCTCCCAGACGTCGAAGAAGATCACGGCCGCCTTCCCCGCATACACCTTTTCCAGTTTTTCCAGAATCGGCGCCATCATCTTGCAGGGGATGCATT
>JAHIMW010000063.1 GCA_018896355.1 Pseudomonadota bacterium | reverse complement strand
GAGGCTCAGTAAGGCACTGAAAGTAGGTATGGCGCATTTCTTCCATGAGGAGGATTCGTCGGTCAATCTATCGGTCACGCGCAGCCATGAGCGGACAGGGATGAGGAAATGGAGATCTCAGCATCACATCGGAGATGCGGACTATGTTTACGAATCTCTGGAGTTTAAAAAATGCGATAAGCATATGGAACCCCTCTGGGTGGAATTCCTGCCGATGAATACTTCAGATTTGGTCTTTTCAAGTCACGCAGGGGAAGAATTCCTTTATGTGCTCGAAGGCGTCCTTGAGTTTCGTTCCGATAACCTGGTGGAGGTGCTGCGTCCTGGCGATACGATATACTTTGATTCAGATATGAATCACAGTTACCGCGGCCTCGATGGCAAGCCTGCCAAGGCCATCGTTGTGGTCTGGAGCAAACCGTAATCTGGAGACGCATTATGCTGGAAATTCGTTTTCATGGACGTGGCGGTCAAGGAACCGTCGTTCTGACGACCTTGCTGGCGCATAGTTTTTTTCAAGCGGGTTACCAGGTCCAGAGCTTTCCGCTTTTCGGCGTTGAGCGACGAGGGGCGCCCGTAGAGGCATTTCTTCGTCTGGACAGGAAAAAAATCCTCGCCAGAACAAACATTACCACGCCGGATCATGTGGTTATTCAGGATCAAACCCTTCTTAAAAATATTGATGTGACAAAAGGCCTCAAGCCGGGCGGATGGGTTTTAATCAATGGTTCCGCGCCGCCGTCCGACACAAGTCGTTTTGAGAGGCAGAAGGTGGCCACTGTGGATGCAAGTCGCATTGCCATTAGGCATGGCCTGGGCAGCCGCACGCAGCCCATTGTCAATACTGCGATGATGGGCGCCTTTGCGCGGATGATGGAAATGCCTCCGATGGAGGCAATCATTGCGGCCATCCGGGAAGAGGTTCCGGCCGAACCTGAGCGGAATATCGCCGCCGCCGAGGACGCCTATCGGGAAATCCAATTTTTATGAAAATCGATCATAAGGACCTGCAATGGAAACAGCCGCAATAAATACAAAACCGTTATTCATGTCTCGTTCCCATGTAACGACGGAAAGCAATAAAACCGGCACATGGCGTTACATGCGCCCCCGGTATCAGGAAAAGACGTCTCCGTGCAGCGCGGCCTGTCCTGCCGGCGAAGACATCGCCAAGATTGAAATGTTAGCCGGCCAGAGTGCGTTCAAGGAAGCATGGGAAACGATTCTGCTTGAAAACCCATTTCCCGGCGTGTGCGGGCGAGTCTGTTTTCATCCATGCGAGAGTGAATGCAATAGAAAAAACTTCGATTCACCCATTGCCGTTCACAGTCTGGAACGGTTCCTTTCCGATACGTCCGTTCGAAATCAGTTTCAACCGTCTTTTGAAAGATTGTCAAAAAAACCTCAAAAAATAGCGATCGTCGGTTCGGGTCCGGCGGGCCTTTCGGCTGCTTGGTTTCTTTCCATGCTCGGGTATGACTGCGATGTTTTCGAGTCCCTTCCCAAGGCGGGTGGAATTTTGCATTGGGGGATACCGGAATATCGCCTGCCCTCAGCCGTTCTGCAATCCGAGATCGGAAGGATTGCAGAACGGGGCGTACGCATATTCACGGGAAGGCCCATATCGTTCGAATCATTCAGCGAACTGAGAAAAAAATACAGTGCGGTCTTTCTCGGCTGCGGTTATTCGCGCGGCAGGTCCCTCGGCATTGTCGGGGAAACCGAATCGGCCATCGCAGACGGACTGGCTTTTTTAAGAGAAATTCGCAACGGGGGACATCCTTCATGCAAAGGTCTCTCGGTCGTTATCGGCGGCGGCAACACCGCCATCGATGTTGCCAGGAGCGTCATCCGTCTTGGCGGGAAGGCAGTGATCCTCTATCGGAGGCGACGTCAGGACATGCCCGCCTTTGAAGAGGAAATCCTGATGGCCCTGGAAGAGGGCGTGGAACTGAGCGATCTTCTGACCCCCATAAAAATCGAACCGTATGGAAATCAATACCGATTGACACTACAGCGAATGAAAATCGAAGGGGAGGATAGAGACGGTCGCGGCCGCATTGCGCCGGATGGAGATAAGACGTCCGAGATAATTGTCGAGAGGGTTTTCGCAGCGACAGGGGCTGACATCGCAGAATCCTGGTACAACCCGCCCTCCCACGGGAAAGGATGGACGGCGTTCAGCCACTGTTCTGCGTTTTTGGAAACGGGGGATGTTCCGGTGGTCTATGGCGGAGATCTGACAAACGAAGTGAAAAACGTCACCCACGCCGTCGCCTCCGGGAAGCAGGCGGCGATGGTGTTGGACACGTTCTTCCGGCAGGGATTCGATGCGATTGAATCCCGGCTTATGGCAAGCAGAGTGGGAAACGGCCCTTCTCTCTCCATGGAAATTTATATGGGGGGCCGGCGGAGCGCCCGCAGCAAACAAGTCGTCCCATATAACGAGATCAACGCGGATTACTTTCAGTTCGAATCGAGAGTTGCGCAACCGCGTCTTCTCGCCGGAGAGCGGACCGAATCATTCGATGAAATCGACCTGAGGATATCCCCGTTCCTTGCCATGCGGGAAGCCGGGCGGTGTTTCAACTGCGGCCTCTGCAACGAGTGCGACAACTGCTATCATTTTTGCCCGGACTTGTCCGTTATCCGGGGGAAGAATATCGAGGACAGGCATATTGACTACGATTACTGCAAAGGGTGCGGCATCTGCGTCGTAGAATGTCCCCGCAACGCCATGATTCTGGGAGAGGAGTAATTATGAAACGGGTCCTGGAAGGAAGCCATGCG
This sequence comes from Pseudomonadota bacterium, assembly GCA_018896355.1. Taxonomy (GTDB): domain Bacteria; phylum Desulfobacterota; class Syntrophia; order Syntrophales; family UBA5619; genus UBA5619. The sequence continues at coordinate 2,085 of JAHIMW010000063.1, read as the reverse complement.
GTTGCTGAAGCGGTCAGGCTGGCGCATGTTGCGGTCGTCTCGGCGTACCCGATTACGCCACAGACCCATATCGTCGAGATCATATCGGATTATTGCGCCAAGGGCATGATGAATGCGCGCTTCATCCGTGTCGAGAGTGAACACTCTTGCCTTGCCGCCCTGATCGGGGCGCAAAGCACCGGCGTGCGGACATTTACGGCAACATCGTCCCAGGGACTTGCACTGATGCATGAACTGCTGCACTGGACATCGGCGGCAAGGCTTCCCATCGTCATGGCGGAAGTGAACCGAGCCCTTGCGCCGGGCTGGAACATCTGGGCGGATCAGACGGACAGCCTCTCCCAACGAGATACGGGGTGGATTCAATTTTACTGTGAAGACAGCCAGGAGGTCTTCGATACCACTTTGCAGGCATACCGTCTGTCCGAATGGGTAAATTTGCCGGCCATGGTGGTCCTTGACGCCTTCTTATTATCCCATACCTATGAGCCCGTGGACGTTCCCGAGCAGGAAGAGGTGGACCGCTTTCTGCCTCCCTATGTCCCAAAATTCCATCTCGATACGGAAAATCCATATACGTTGAGTTCCTTAGTGAATCCCTCCGCCTATATGGAAATGCGTTACGATATTGCAAAGGATATGGATGCTGCACGGGAGCGTTTCCGCGATGTAGAAGAGGAATTTGAAACCGTATTCAACCGGCATTACGGCGCCATCGAGGCGATTTGTTGCGCTGATGCGGAAATCATCCTCGTCACATCCGGAACCGTTACCAGTACTGCTCGGCTGCTCTTGGAAGATCTCCGCAAGAGAGGCGAAAAGGTCGGTGTTCTCAAGATCAAGATGTTCAGGCCCTTTCCGGTGGATGCAGTCCGTCGTGTGCTTCAATCAACGAAAAAAGTGGCGGTCATCGACCGGAACGTTTCATTCGGCGCCGGCGGGATATTTGCCCAGGAAATCAGGGCGGCGCTGTGCAATTTGCCGCTCCATCCCCCTGTTTTCGGCTATATTGCCGGCCTCGGAGGCCGAGATATAACAATTGCGGTTCTGGAAGACGTTTACCGGAAAACGAAAAGCAGCGATCATCCACCGGAAGAAAGTACTTGGATGGGACTTCAGGAGGTGCAATGTGAGACTTGACGCTCTCACCCGGGAACAGATGTACCCGGGACATTCAGGTTGTCCCGGATGCGGCGCCATGATCGCCCTGCGCTTTTGCACGAAAGCTCTGGGAGAAAAAGTCATCATGGTCATTCCCGCCTGTTGTGTTGGAGTAATCACGGGTATGTACCCACAAACCTGCATGAAGATTCCCATCATCAACGCCGCTTTCGAAACGGGAGGGGCGACGGCCTCCGGTGTGCGCGCCGCTCTCGACATGAAAGGCGATACGGAAACCACGGTAGTCACATGGGCCGGGGACGGCGGAACCTTCGACATCGGATTTCAGTCGTTGAGCGGCGCCGTGGAAAGAAACGAGGATTTCATCTATATCTGTTATGACAACGAAGCTTACATGAACACCGGGATCCAGCGCAGTTCGTCAACACCTTATGGGGCATGGACGACGACAACGCCGGGGCAGAACTGGAAGAGGCTGCGCAAGAAAAATATCGTAGAGGTGCTGGTGGCGCACCGCATCCCCTATGCGGCGACGGCAAATATCGCTTACCCTGAAGATCTCGTCAATAAGGTTAAAAAGGCAGTCTCCATCAAAGGTTCCAGATTCCTTCATGTCTACGCAAGTTGTCCCACCGGATGGCGCATTCCCCCGGATCTTTCCGTGAAGATCGCCCGCATGGCCGTTCAAACGAACATTTTCCCGTTATATGAAGTTGAAAACGGGGTTCATTACACGATTAATTACAAGCCCAAGGAATATCTCGTGAGGGAGTATTTCAAACTCCAGGGCCGTTTCCGGCACTTATCCGATAACGATCTCAACGATATTCAAAAAATGGTTGATGAAGACTGGGAACTGCTGCTGCGAAAGGCCAGGTAAAAGTCTTTCCCCCTGTTTTGAATTGACATTGTTTGTCCGTCTGTGCGAAAGTTACGACTGGAAATTGCAGAAATGAGACTTAT
>JAHIMW010000256.1 GCA_018896355.1 Pseudomonadota bacterium | reverse complement strand
GGTAACGGGTAACGGGTATCCCCTTTAAACGAAAGAAAGCAAGATACTTTTTTTCGACAGGGATGTTTTTTCTCTTGACAGGTGCCTTTTAATGGGTGACCCCCATGAAAAGAGAATTGACCAGGATTGCCGTGCGATATCGACTTTCTGCCATATTTGCATTTGGGAGCAGGTGCGCGGACGCAGCAGCCATTATAAATAGGACGAGACGTTCCGGTGAGTATTCCTCATCTGATATAGACGTAGGGGTATTGCCGCTTGAAGGCGTGAAAATGGGACCAAAGGAAAAGGTTAGACTCACGATCGACTTGGAAGACCTTTTACGGGTAAAAAAGGTTGACTTGGTAGTGCTGCCGGAAGCAGATCCTTTTCTGGCCGCAAATGTGATCAGGGGCGAAAGGATTTATTGCGAGGACGAGCACGCGGCTGATGAGTACGGGCTTTATATACTTAGGCGTGCGGGGGATCTTATTCCGCTGGAAGAAGAGAGGATTCGTCTTATAATGGGAGACAATGGATGAGTCCCGGTAAACTAAACAGCAGAATATTGGCTGATCGTGTGGCATGGATCAATCGGATGCTGGAAGAAGTCGGCAAATTGCCGCTGGATGATTATGAACGTTTTATTCTGGATAGCCGAAATATCTGGACAGCGGAGTCCTGCCTGAGAAGATCACTGGAGGCTCTGCTTGATTTGGGACGCCATATACTGGCCAAGGGATTCGGGAAAGGAATAACGGAGTATAAAGAAATTGCAAGAGAATTAAAGAAAGAAAAGGTTCTCGACGACGTGCATGCGGGCTTGCTTGAACTGCTGGCCGGTTACAGAAATCGTCTGGTTCATTTCTACCACGAAATAGCAACCGAAGAACTATACAAAATCTGCAAGGATGACCTCCATGATATACGGGACGTAAGAGATGCCTTCCTTGCCTGGATTAAAGTCAATCCCGATCTCATTGATAAAGTCATGTAGCCCCCAGCAAAAACGCTAAATTGCAAGACCCGACCCCGGAGACTTGCGAAAAATGGAACAGATTCTTGTCGATCTGAAAAATAGTTTGCAGGAACTCGCCGGCGATCGTATTGTCAAGATGGTGCTTTATGGCTCCAGGGCTCGCGGCGATTTCGGCGAGGATTCCGATACGGATATTGCCATCGTTGTCCGCGGCCTCTCCCGGGAAATGAAACGTCAAATGCTGAGCCGGGTGGCCGACATCGAGTTCGAACATCTCCGTTCCCTCTCCACGCTGATCCTGTCGGAAGAGGATTTTCTGCTGCTTGGAAAGCGCGAACGCCGGATCGCCGCCGATATCGAGAGAGAGGGGATCCCTCTGTGACCGAAGAAAACCGAAGAGAAAACATCCGCGCCGAGCTGGACAGGGCAGCTGAGGCCCTCGCGGCCGCCACGCTCCTGTATGAAAACGGCTATATCAGCGATGCCATATCGCGGCTGTACTACTTCGTTTTGTATCATGTCCGGGCGCTCCTGTTGTCGAAAGGGCTGGAACCGAGGAGTCACGACGCGGCGCTTCGTCTTCTCGGTATGCATTTCGTACGGGAAGGTCTAATAGACAGGCGCGCGGCCCAAGTCTTTTCGAAGCTGATGAAATTTCGGGAAGAGGCGGACTACAATCCGGTTTCGATGTTCACCGGAGAGGATTTTGTGGAATTCAAGGGGGAAGCTGAGATATTCGCCGCCTCGGTAAAGAGCTACCTGGTTGCCCCCCCCCGCAAAACGCTAAATTTCAAGACCTGACCCCCAAAAGAGCGCGAGGAAGGAGGATTTGAAATGATTAATCTGGAATTTGACGGCATGGTTTTTCAAGAAGGCAACACATATGTGGCCTACTCGCCAAAACTTGATGTTTCCAGTTGCGGCGGCACTGTCGATGAGGCCCGTAATAATCTAAAGACTGCGGTTCGTTTGTTTCTTGAAGAAGCGGAAAAAATGGGCACTTTAGAGGAGATTTTGCGTGAATCGGGGTATGAGAAAGCAGACTTTGGAGATTGGCAGACACCGCGTCTAATTGCTACCGAACTCATGTCGGTTCATGGTTAAATGCCAAAAATATCGCCTATACCAGCGAAGAAACTGATGAGGGTTTTTGAAAGAGCCGGTTTCTCTTGTGTCAGAATTGAAGGTGATCATTACGTTTATACCAAAGATGGCGTCGCAAGGCCCATTGTAATCCCTGACTGGCGGGAGATTCCGGTGTTTATTATCAAAAACAATCTTCGTTCAGCCAATATAAGCCGCGAAGAATATTTTACTCTACTTGCCAAGGTAAATTAGGACCATGCCATCCACTTCTGAAGCCATCCGCACCCAAATCCTTGCCCTCGTCAAAGAGTACCACACGGCGAAGTGCGGCCCCGAAGCTGCCCCCCGGCAAAACGCTAAATTTAAAGACCTGACCCCCATCATTCCGCAACCCACATCCCGTCATTGCGAGGCGCTTATGCGCCGTGGCAATCTCTCTGATCATGGTACCCTTCCATTTCAACGCCGTCATGGATCTCGTGAAAAAGCACAACCTCTGGCTCATCGAGGACAACT
>JAHIMW010000062.1 GCA_018896355.1 Pseudomonadota bacterium | reverse complement strand
TAGGGGTACGGCAGATGAGGCCCTTTTTCTTCCAACAAACTGACAGCCGCGTCAATATCGATCTGTTCTTCCTCGTCCAGACCAACCCACCACGCTTCAAATTCATCGGTATATTCAACATCCCATGCCATAGAAGGAATATAACTCCCAAGGAATGCCAAGTCAACAGTTTTCTATATCGGAAAAGCAGGGGCGAAGGATAGCCATGGGGTATGTGAGGGATGTTGTATACGCCGCGGCCCGCTGGATTGCCTGTGATGACCCAAAGCGTCTCGCCAAGCTCGAAAAACGCTGCGAGTAAATTTTCGGCCGGATTCAGATCGCCTGTCCCTTGAACTGGCTGACGTACAAGTGGTGGTAGAAGCCGTGGAGGGCGATCAGTTCCCGGTGTGTCCCCTTTTCGACGATTTCGCCGTTGTCGATCACCAAGAGCTGCCCGGCATCGCGGATGGTGCTCAGGCGGTGGGCGATCACGAAACTCGTGCGTCCCTCCATGAGTCGCAGCAATGCCTTTTGGATGCGGGCCTCGGTCCGGGTATCGACGCTGCTGGTCGCCTCGTCGAGGATCAGGATGGCCGGGTCGGCAAGAATCGCACGGGCGATGGACAAAAGCTGCCGCTGTCCCTGGCTCAGATTGCCGGCCCGCTCCGAAAGATGGGTCCGGTAGCCGTTCGCCAACTGGCGGATGAAGGGATCGGCGCCGGCCATCCTGGCCGCCGCAATGCAATCCTCGTCGGTCGCCGCCAGCCGTCCGTAGCGGATATTCTCCATCACGGTGCCCGAGAAGAGGAAGGTGTCCTGCAAAACGATCCCCAGACGTCGGCGCAGGTCGGCCTTCCGGATGGACCGGATGTCCTTGCCGTCAATGGTGATGCGGCCGCTGTCGATCTCATAAAAGCGGGTCAACAGGTTGATGAGGGTGGTCTTCCCCGCGCCGGTCGGTCCCACCAGCGCCAGCGTCTCCCCTGCCCTGGCTTCAAGGGTCATATCCTTGATGATGGGCGTCCCGGGCCGGTAACCGAAGCCGACATGGTCGAACCGGACCTCTCCCCGGACGGATTCCAGCGGCGCGGCGTCGGGGGCATCGTCCACCTCGGCCGGCGTGTCGATGATTTCAAACACCCGCTCGGCCCCGGCCAGGGCGGCCTGGATCGAGTTGTACATGTTCGCCAGCTGGCGCAGCGGGCTGACGAAGTTCTGCGCGTAGTTGATGAAGGTCGCGATGATCCCGACGCTGACCAGCCCCTGCGGGGCCAGCCAGCCGCCAAGCCCCGCCAGGACGATCACGAAGAAGTTTCCCAGCACGTTCGTCAGCGGCATGAGAAGGAAGGCATAGCTGTTGGCCCACACGGCGGCGCGAAACACGTCCTGGTTGCTCCGGCGGAAGAGGTCGATCGCCGACTCGTTCCGGCGAAACGCCCTAACCACCTTCTGCCCGCTGATCGCCTCCTCCATGACCCCGTTGAGTTCGCCGAGGTGCTTCTGAAGCTCCCGGAATCCGAGGCGCGTGTACCGGGCGACAAACTCGGTGAACGCGAACATGATCGGAACGACCAGGACGGAGGCCAGCGCCAGCCGCATGTCCAGCACGAACATGGCCACGAGGATCCCGAAGAGGGATAGGACTCCGGCCAGAAGCGAGGTGACATTCTGCGAGACGGCCTGGTTGATGGCGTCGATGTCGTTTGTCAGGCGGCTCATCAATTCACCCGCCGGCTTGCCGTCGAAAAAACTCACGGGCAGGGTCTGCATGTGGGAAAAGAGGTCCTGCCGCAGCTCTTTCAGGACGCGCTGAGAAACGTCGGCCATCAGCCACGCCGAGACGGCCTGGAAAAAGTTGTTCAAAAGGTATACGAGGAGCATCCAGAGGGAGATCGTCGCCAACCCGGCCAACTCCTTCACGGCAATGAACCGGTCGATGGCCACCCCCATCAGGTAGGGACCGATCAGCCCCAGAACCGTGTAGATCACGATCATCCCGCAGACCGCGATCAGCATCCCTCGAAAAGGGCGAAGGTAGGGCAGCAAGCTCCCGAGCGCGTGGCGCGGGTCGCGGGCCGCCTCGATCGTCTCCCGCATCCCCTGCAAGCGCGGCTGCATCGCGGCGCGGATATTACCGGTGGTGCGGCGTCGGGACGGGATTCTCATGTTGATACCTCAAAATTCTGACGGTCTCGTAAAAGTGATTTCCCCCTCCCCCGGCGGGAGGGGACTAAGGGGAGGGGGAAATCACTCACTGAAATACAACCCCTGTTCACCCCCACCCTGACCCTCCCCCATCAAGGGGGAGGGAAGATTATTTACCTCCATCAAGGGGGAGGAGATTTTGAACTTATTAAGAGGCCGTCGCTTCCGAGTTCATGTCGCCGCCGAGCTGGGATTCGAAGATCTCCCGGTAGATCGGGCTTGCGGCCATCAGCTCCCCATGCGTCCCCTCCGCCGCGATGCGCCCCTTTTCGAGGACGACGATCTTGTCCGCCTTCAGCACGGTGCTGATTCGCTGCGCTACCACCAGCGTGGTGTGCCGGTGCATCTGCGCCTCCAGCGCCTCCTGGATCCGGGTTTCGGTCTCCACGTCCACGGAGCTGGTGCTGTCGTCGAGAATCAGGATCCGCGGCCGGGTCAAGAGCGCCCGCGCGATCGCGATCCGCTGCTTCTGGCCGCCGGAGAGGTTCGTGCCGCGCTCTTCAACATGGGTGTCGTACCCTTTGGAGAGCGCGATGATGAAGTCATGGGCCTGGGCCGCTTCGGCGGCCGCAAAAATTTCCTCGTCGCCGGCGCCGGGGACGCCGTAGCGGATGTTGTCCCGCACGCTCCCCGAGAAGAGAACCGTCTCCTGCGGCACGATCCCGATCTGCGCCAGAAGATTGTCCTGCGTGAGCCGGCGGATGTCGATCTCGTCGAGCAGGATCCTTCCGGCGGAGACATCGTAAAAACGGGGCACGAGGTTCACCAGCGTCGATTTTCCCGAGCCGGTCGCCCCTAGGATCGCGACGGTTTGCCCCGGCTCGGCGGTCAGGCTGATCTCCTCCAGAACGGATTCGGCGTGGGCGCCGTTGTAGTGGAAGGAGACGTTTTCGAAGACCAGCCTTCCCTGGACCGGTTCGGGCAGGGAGATTGCGTCCGGGGCGTCCCGGACATCGGGCACGGTATCCAGGACTTCACTTACACGCTTGGCCGAAGCGATCCCGCCGGCCCAGACGTTGGAGAGCACGGTCATCATGATGAGCGGCGTCATGGTCGTCAGCAGGTAGTTCGTAAAGGCGACGATCTGCCCGACGGACAGATTCCCCTGGACGGATTGGATCCCGCCGGCCCAGATGACGATGACCATGCCGATATTCACGCAGAGCGTCAGGAGGGGCGACATGGTCGAGACGGCTTGCAGCACGCGGACCGATTGTCCGGTGTAGGCCTCATTGGCCTTCTCGAAACGTTCGCCTTCGAAATCGGCCCGAATGAAAGACTTGACCAGCCGCGCCCCGGCGATATTCTCCTGCAGGACGGTGTTGAGCCCGTCGAGTTTCTGCTGCACCAGCCGGAAGAGAGGTTCCATCCGGATCACAAAAAAGACGATGAGCGCGGAGGTGACCAGCAGAAGCGGCAGCAGGACCAGGGCCAGGCTGGGGCTGGTGCTGACCATCAGGACAAGGCTCCCGATCATCAAGAGCGGGGCGCGCGTCCCGATCCGGAGCGAGACCAGCACCACCCGTTGAACGGCGTTCGCGTCGCTGGTCAGGCGCACCATCAACTGGCCGGTCTTCTGCTCATCGAGGTTGGCAAACGAAAAGGTCTGGGTCTTCGTGAAAAGCGCATCGCGCAGATCACGGGCCACGCTCTCCCCGACCTGCACGGATAGGATGTTGTTGCCGACGGCGAACAGCGTGCTCAAGAGCGAGATGCCGAGCATCAAAAGCGAGGTCCGGATGACGACCCCCTGGTCATGCCCCCCGATCCCCTGATCGATGATCCGCTGGACCAGCCGGGGAATCGCGAGATCCATGAAGACCAGCGCGGTCAGCAGGGCCAGCGCCAGGGCGGCCCTTTTCCAATACGGCCTGACGAAAGAGGCGAGTTTGAAGATCTGGTCCATTTCTATTCCGGGGACATCCATGATAAGTTTTGTCAAGGGGAAAACGGAGATTTCCCCTGACCTCCCGGATTGAAAGACTCCCGGCGGTTTCTTAAGTCAATTTGCCGTCACTCGACCTTTTTCTTCTCTCTTTTTGGTCCGCGTTATTGAGATCACGCGACCAGACATCCATTTGCTGTACCAAGGTCTGATAAGGTTAGCTTTACACCCTATCCTTGATGACCTCTGCAGAAGATTGAGTTTGGGTCAACCCACCGGCCTCGAAACATAATAATGGTTGCATTGCGTTTATCGCATGCACAGTCCCCAGACGGCAAGGCCCGGCGGGAAGATCTTCATTTCGGCAAAGCTATGTATGTATACAGCTTCTGTTTCAGGCTGCCTGAATCTCCGCGGGAAGCTTGAAATCGGCCTGGTTCTTGTCAACTGCCAGCATGTAAGCAACAAGCCTTCTTGCAACGGCAAGCGTTGCCCTGTTCCGGTTCCCTTTCTTTAACTCCCGCTCATGCACAATGGCCAGTTGCTCGTTCCAGTGTGGCGCCAGCTTGGCGGCCTCGATGAGCATGGTTTGCAAGTGTTTGTTGCGTTTCTTGGAAATCGGCCCCCGTTGTTCCTTGCCGGCCGATTCCCGTTGTGCGCTGCACAGGCCGCAGTAACTGACTGCCTGGCGAATAGATGCAAATCGTCCGGGATCGCCGATCTCCAATACCCAGGTCAGCGCCGTGATCTCGCCTATCCCAGGGATCGTCATGAGACGTTGCACCCGATCATGGATAAGGGTGTTGGTGCGCAGCGTCTCTACAAGCTTCTTCTGAAAAGTGCGAAACATCTCATAGCCTGAACGGCTCAGCTTCAAAAGCTCCTTCACGGAAGGAGGGATTTCCTCAACCCGCTCCAGAATCTCATGGAAGTATTTTCTCCCGTGTATGCGTCTCTTGCTGTAGCTCACCCCCACTTCCATGAGCAGACCGGAAATCTTGTTTTGCATCTTGACCGCTGTCCGTACAATGTGGTTGCGATACCGCAATATCCGCCGCAGTTCCCGGATCTCCTCCGAAAGCATGTGGCATTCCGGAAGCAGGTTCACCCGCAGCAAGTCTGCTATCTTCTCGGCGTCAGCTCGATCATTCTTCTTTTTCGCTGCCGTTATCGCCTTCAGCATCTCCGGATGAGCCACTTTCAGTGCCACTGCATGCGGTTTCAAAAAGTCGTAAACCCAGCCGGTGAAAATAGTCGCCTCCATCGCTCCAACCCAGGGACCAGGCAATCCTTTTGCCCATTCGTCAAGTGACTTTCTATCCGCCTCTATCTTCCCCTGGCCGATAAGGGAACCGTCAATGGCTTTAATGCAATACGATATTGTCCTCTTGTGAATGTCTAACCCAATGTAGTAATATGTTCTCATGGAAACCTCCTTCTGGTCTGTTTCTGGGCGAGACCATCTCGACCCAGCCGCTTGCATCAACAAGCCTACTGTACCACCAGGAGGTTTCCTTTCAACCAAGATTACTTATGCATTCAAACATAACACTTAATTCATGGTGACCTTTTCGTGCGTTTCCCCGGCTTTTGTTTGCGGAGAGCGCGACCTGTCAACCGTTCCATAGTCTCAATAAAATGCCCATCTCCCGCCGGCCTTCCCGTTCTTGTTGCTTTCCTGATCTTCTCTTGGGGCTGGTCCTGATCATCTTTGAGATATCCTCACCAATCATCAATAAGCCCCAGCAGGCTCCTATCTCTGACAAGCACATCCCCAACAGCATCCCCCACATGAAATGCGGCGCTTGACCACCGGTAATCCCAAGCGACCTCGACAATACCCGCCCGCACAGGATTGGTCTCCACGTAACGAACGGCGGCCAATAGATGGCGTTCATCAAGTACGCATGAACCGAACCGCCCTTGAAAAAGATAACCGCGCGCGCCATCCGTGAAATTCTTCACTCTGGTGTATCTTTTGTGTGCCTCTCCAAAACCTTTCGCCAAAGATGTCTCATGTTGCGGAATGGCTATGAAGTGGACGTGATTGTTCATCAAGCACCAGGAAATGATTTCCACCCCAAAGCGTTCCGTTTCTTCCTTTACGGTCTGCAAATAACTGCGCCTGTCGTCGTCACTATGAAAAATATCCATAGAACGTACGCCACGCTGGGTAACATGGTGGGGATATCCTCTAACTACAATCCTTGAAATACGAGTCATGATTGAAAAATATCAAGGGCGGATACGCATGTCAACAGAATTAAGTGTTATGTCCCCGTAATTCACATCCGCATCGCCCGGAATATCACGATCGTGATGTTTCTTTCCCATAGCCTCATGTCGGATGGATCAGCGCATCTTGACAAGGGGGGGAGCTTCCCGGCAAGGCCCACATGGCCGTTCTTGACAATCATCACGCCGCTGACGCCATCGATGGAAACCATTTGATTCAGAGCCGGCTCCACATCGCAGACGTCCTTGACGAGATTGGCAGCCAGGGTCGCCGCGGCATCCGCCAGGGCGGCATCCCCGGCAACCACGGTGGCCAGATCGCACTGGCCCAGGCTCAGGGAGTGGCCCATTTTTCCCGAAGATGAACAGATGGAGAGGGGGGTATCGCACGCCTGCAATGAAAACGCCAGTCGGCCGATCTGCCCCGACTCGCCCGGATAGAGACCGATGATCACGGGTTCGATGGTTTGCAGATAGATGTCGCCCCCGTTATCGACAATCACATCTTCGGCGCCGGCCCGAAGAGCGGCCTCGACCGCAAGCTGGGCCATGGCCCCGGCGACGGCAGCCATCGGTCCGACGCCCACCTTGTTTGCGGCATGGGCCATCCGCCGCGCAACTTCGGGCGCATCGGCTCGGACCGCAACGGGTTGGAGCGCGTGCTGAAAATGAGGATGCCGCCGGAGATAGTCCTCCAGAAGCGCCCGCTGCCGGACGATCTCCCGCGTGACGGCTTCAAACGGTTCACAGCAGATCCGTAAGACCGCCTCTTTATGAATGAACGTTCTGTAAACCCGTTTGCGGTTCATGGGCAGTGCCGGAGCGGACTTTGCGACGTGTATCCTTAGAAGGCCGATGTGCACGCGCCAAAGGGACAGATGTGGATGCATGCCAGACATTCGATGCATTCGGATTCGTGGTAGGCAACCTTGCGGGTGGCGCGGTCTTCGATTTTCAGCGCCCCCGGGGGACAGTATGGGACACAGTAGCCGCAATGGGAGCAGCGCTCCTCATCGCGCACGACCCCCTTCCCCGAATAATTGACCGTGACGTCGAAGGTCCTTACAAAATCGATTGCGCGCTGGATTGCCTCTTCCGTTCCCGTGACGTCCAGCACAAGGTACCCTTCCTCTTCCGGCGTGACCTTTGCCCGATAGACATTGACGATGAGATTATAATCCTTGACCAGATGGTAAATGATCGGCTTGTCACATACGCATTGGGGAAAGTAGAACATCAGTTTTTTGGTTACGGAATCGTCGTTCATCGGTTATTCCCCCTCTTTACAAGCGGCCTCATTTTTGTGTCTCTACACAGAGGGGCAATCGGAGCGGCAAGCCGGAAATCTCCCCGTCGGATTTCATCCGCCAGCAGATTCGCAACTTCCAATGCCTTATAGTAGGAAGACAACGAGCCGACTTCGATCGTCTTGCCGTCGACCTGGATCTGGCCGGTGCGCAATTGCTCGTAGCTGACGTGACCGATGACGTTGCCCGTATTTTGCGGATAATCGACGCCGTAATCAACCACCGGGGCCAGAATGTCCCGGTCGCGCACGCAGGCTCGCCTCAGGACCTCTTCATTGAGTATGGGAATGGGGATTCCGATCCCCAGCGCAAGCGAAACCCCATATCCGATGAAGCTGACGCCCCGAACGAACTCCTTCTTCATCTGTTTCATGTCGCCGGTCAGCGCCAGCGTTCCCGCTCCGCCCATCGGCAAACCGTCCGGCGTCCGGGCGACGCCGCCGGCATGCTGCGTACCCTCAGCGTACACATGTCCGTGCGCCCCGGCCAACCAGACGCGCGTGCCTACGCCGATGGTTTCATAGAAAGGGTCGTTGAGCAGAGGCGAGATCTGCCCCGCAGAACAGTAGTTTCCGTTTTTCTGATCGGGTTCGAGTTTGCCCATGTAGGTGTATATCGTCCGGTCAGAACGGTTAATCGCCACATTGTAGTTCTGGTAGCAGTTTCGCGGATTGACCATGATCGCCTGATTCAGGTCCTGGATGGAGAAATATGTGCGGATCTCCCGGAGCGGATAACAGTCCGTGCCGTAGGAAAGGGCGAAGAGCTGTAGCGTTTTCCCCGCCACGAGATCCTCCATCACGTGACCGCCGCCGTACCGGAACTCACCGGGCGGATACATGTTGGCCGGGTCTCCGTGGCGAAGCTGTGTGCACCCCAGGTAGACATCCACGGCGGCAATGCCGGTGTAAACCAGAACATCGGCGACCCATGCCTCGGACATCCGGATCTTCGGCTTGGAATGTCCGAAGTTCAAAAAGCAGCCTGACGAACACATCGGGCCGAATGTGGCCGTTGTGACGACGTCCACCTCTTTGGCCGCGGCCTTGAGCCCCTTTTTGTCCACGTAATCCATGATCTCATCGGCCGTCAACACCACGGCTTTCCCGGACTCGATTCGATCGTTGATCTGTTCATAGGTTTTCATGATTTCATTTCCCATCAAAGATCAGCCGCGTTCCAATCAGCTACGCTCCAGCAATTCAATCCGAGTATTTTCAGGGCCGCGAATAAAGGAGATCTTGAGGCCGGGCCGTCTCACGACGGGCTCAACCACAAATTCCGCCCCACGCCGCTTCAATTCGGCGGCCGTCTCATCCAGGTTGTCCACCCGCAGCCCGAAGTGATCGAGGCCGATGTAACGCCCGTCGGGACCGGTCGGAATGTTTTCCCCGGGGCCGACCGGGAAAATGAAGATGAACAGGCCGTTCATCTCCACGTCGACCCGTGGTTTTCCGTCAGGCTCGACGGATTCGATGATTTTTGCATCGAACATTTTGTGGAAATACTGGGCGGTCGCCTGCGGATCTTTGCTCAGGATATGGACATGATCAAAGTGATAGATTGGCGTCATGGGTGCTCCTTTTCTGATTGCTTTTTTAGACGGGGGTGAATGTACGAAATGCGAAGCCGTATGTCAAGCAATACCGAAAAACATGGCAAAATAGATTTGACACCCCACCTGATATTACCTATGGTTACTACAACCCTCTTTATTGAACCGCGGGCAAAAGAATGAAACCGGCGCCCGTGAGTGGTTGCGCTGTATCGCTCAGGATGACCGCGAATCGATTTGAAAGGCTTGAACGCATGAATATCATTGTTTCCGGATCACTGGCATATGACCGAATTATGGTTTTCCCGGGATACTTCTCAGATCACATCCTGCCCGACAAAATTCATGCGTTGAACGTCTGTTTCCAGGTCAGCGGCATGAAGGAAAGATGCGGCGGCACGGCGGGCAATATTGCATATGCGCTCACGCTTATGGGCGAAAAACCGGTCATCTCCGCCACGATCGGCCATGATTATCAACGGTACTTCGAATGGCTGGCGAAAAACGGGATCTCCACGGAAAACATCAAAGTCATCGGTGGAGAATTCACGGCCGGCGCCTATATCACCACCGACCGGGCCGACAACCAGATCACCGGATTCAACCCCGGGGCCATGAGATATTCCTCTGCACTGGACTTCGACAAGCTCCCGCCCAAAGAAACCATCGTGATCGTCTCTCCCGGAAATCTTGAAGACATGATGAATTACCCACAGGCATGCAAAGTTAGGGGAATCGATTACATATTTGACCCCGGGCAATCTCTGCCCATGTGGGAGGCTAAAGAGCTGGTCCGGGCCATGGAGGGGTGCAGGATCCTCATCGTCAATGATTACGAGCTGACCCTGATCATCAGCAAGACCGGATTAGGCAAGGAAGCCCTGCTGGGACTGGCCGGGACGATCATCACCACCCTCGGAGAGTTGGGGTCGCAGGTTTCCATGCCGGACAGTGAAATCGGCATTTTCCCCGTCAAGGCAAAAAAGGTAGAGGACCCTACAGGCGCCGGCGATTCCTATAGGGGCGGCCTGATCAGCGGCCTTGTTCAGGGCAAGGATATCGAGCAATGCGCCCGAATGGGCAGTGTATGCGCCTCCTTTGCCGTCGAGTGCTACGGTACCCAGGAATACCGTTTCACCCCGGATGAATTCCGCGAGAGGCTGAACGGGTGACCATCGTTCAGCGAAAAGACCAAAGGGATTTTGAACTTCATGTTCCACTTCAAGGGGAGGGCCTGTACGCCGCCCGAGGGGGGCAGGAGAATTTCGCAGGGAGTATTTTTATGTTGCACCGAAATATCTATCGACAGGTATTGATGCTTTTATGTGCGATCCTTTTCACCATTTCGCTGGTGCAGGCGCAAGGGAAACTGCCTAACGTGATGGTTCTGGCAACCGGCGGAACCATTGCCGGCACAGGCGCTACCAGCACCACGACGGTAGGTTACACAGCGGCTACAGTGGCAGTAGATCGGCTCATCACAGCGGTGCCGGAACTGAAGAAGGTTGCCAACGTGAAAGGCGAACAAGTGTTTCAGATCGCCAGCGAGAACATCAACAATGACTCTTGGCTCAAGCTCGCCAAGCGCGTCAACACCTTGCTCGCGCAGAAAGACGTGGACGGCATCGTTGTCACACATGGTACAGATACAATCGAGGAAACCGCTTACTTCCTCAACCTGGTGGTAAAAAGCAGAAAGCCTGTCGTGATTGTTGGTGCGATGCGCCCATCCACCGCGCTTTCCGCTGACGGACCGATCAATCTATATAATGCTGTATTGCTCGCAGGCAGTCGGGAAGCCAGAGGCAAAGGTGTGCTGGTCGCACTGAACGATCAAATTAATGCCGCGCGTGAAGTAACAAAGACCAATACATCGACCCTGGACACCTTCAAGACCCCGGAACTCGGATTACTCGGCTACATGCAGGACAACAGGCCTATCTTTTATCGTCAATCCACCCGCAAGCACACTGCAGATAGCGAATTCGACGTCATGCAGCTTGATGTTCTGCCGCAAGTCGACATCGTTTATGGCTATGCGAATGTGAACCGTATCGCCGTTGATGCATTCATGGCGGCGGGCGCCAAAGGAATAATTTACGCTGGTACGGGAGACGGCAGCCTGGCGGATCCGGTCAAATCTGCATTGGTCGAAGCACGCAAGCAGGGTGTCATCATCGTGCGTTCAAGCCGTGTCGGTCAAGGCATTGTTGCCCGAAATGGCGAGGCCAACGATGATGAACTCGACTTCGTTGTCTCCGACACCCTGAATCCGCAAAAAGCGCGTATTCTGTTGATGCTGGCGCTTACCAAAACGATCAATACAAAGGACATCCAACGCATTTTCTACGCGTATTGATAGGTATTTGTATGCGGATCTCTTGCTTTTTCCACCAGGATTCCAACAGGAGGGGAAATGGAAAAACGGTTTAGCCGACCATGCCAAGAGGATGTTTAAAGGAAGGAGGTTGTCTTATGAAGAGAATATCGAATCTTATCATTATTTCAGCATGGTTATTCGCACTATATCCATTAACGGCAGGCAATTTGTTTGCGATGGAACTGGTCTTTAAGGACTCGCAGTATTCATTCCAGACGCTGCGGGCTCTGGGCTATGCCGTAAGCGGAGGCGCAGACATAGGTGAAGTTCTTAAAACAGCATACGCCATCAAGGAAGGAGACGATGAGAGTTGGTACCGGGAATGGATGAAGACTGCGGAACAGCGCGGGAAGGCGGGAGATGATTTCCTTGCACGAGGCCGGAAAATCAGTGCGAGGCAGGAGTTTTTCAATGCTTCCAACTATTACCGGACAGCCGAATTTTTCCTTCATACCAATCCTGAAGATCCGCGAATTGTGTCGGTCTGGAAGAAAGGCCGGGACAGCTTTCTAAAAGCGGCAAAACTGGCCGATCACCCGATATTACCTGTCGAAATCCCCTTTGAAGGAAAGACATTGCCTGGATATCTGTGCCTCGTCGACAGGTCGGGTACAAAGAGACCCTTATTGATTGTTCACTCGGGTTTTGACGGTACGGGAGAAGAGATCTATTTTGAAACTGCTTACTTTGCCGTTAAACGGGGGTATAATGTTCTCCTCTTTGAAGGACCGGGGCAGGGCGGCGTGATCAGGGTACAGAAGCTGCCCTTTCGACCCAACTGGGAAACGGTAGTGACGCCTGTAGTGGATTATGCCATTACCCGGAAGGAGGTTGACGCGAAGAGCATTGCCCTGATGGGTATCAGCTTCGGTGGTTACCTTGCTCCCCGGGCCGCCGCCTTTGAAAAGAGGATTAAGGCGTGTATTGCCAACGGAGGTGTGTACGATTTTCACATGACAGCTCGTTTGAAGCCGGAAGACGAGATTTCTCTTGATACGCAAAAGGGTGCTGAAGAGATCGACAAGGCAATATATGCCAAAATGAAATCGGACCCCTCTTTTCGGTGGGCAATGGCAAACGGCATGTTTACCTTCCATGCCAAATCCCCAAGCGAATGGCTCAAGATGACACGATCTTATACCATGAAGGCCGTGGCAGCGAAGATCAGCTGCCCCATTCTTATCGTTGATTCTGAAGCAGACAGAGACATGCCGGGGCAGGCAAGGATGCTCTTCGAGGCCCTCAAGCCACCGAAGGACTTTATGTTGTTTACAATAGAGGAAGGGGCGGAAGAACACTGTCAGATGGGAGCCATTCTTATATCGAATGCGCGGATTCTTGACTGGCTGGACGATATCATGATGAGAGGTTTGATGCCAGCATAATATCCCTTGACACGCAAAAACAGCCCCCCTATACTTCCACCAATCGAAAGAAATACCTTATCAAATCAAACAAACAAGGTTGATCCGGAGATGTCCGTGGAGGCCTCGCACCGCATTACGGACGAACTGTCCGAAAGCATCAAATGACACTTCTCCAAGGCCAGCTTAAACATTCACATCGAACCCTGCGGCGGGCGGTGCGACGAAAGCCGCCTTCCGGCCTGTCTGCTGGAGGAGAAAAAAGGGGGGTGGGGCAATATGGGGTTCACGCGTCGGGACTTTATGAAAGGCTGTCTCCTTTTGGGAGGGCCGGCGCTCCTCCTTCCCAGGGACCTTCACGGCCGGCAAAGGCAGGAAGAACCGTGGCAGCCCGCCTATGCCAAACTTGAGAAAGAGGGGAAACTCGCCCGGAAGATCGAGCAGGCCTACGGGATCTTCGAGAATTGCCAGCTCTGTCCGAGGCGCTGCGGGGTGAATCGCCGCAAGGGCGATAAGGGGTTCTGCCGGGCGCCGCTCCGTCCCGTTATTTTCAGCCATCACCCCCATTTTGGCGAAGAAGAACCGATCTCGGGAATACGCGGATCCGGCACCATATTTTTCTCCAACTGCAACCTCCGCTGCATCTTCTGCCAGAACTGGCCCATCGCCCATGAGGGGCGGGGGGAGGAAATCGGCGATGAATCCCTGGCGGAGATGATGCTCGACCTCCAGAAGATCGGTTGTCACAACATCAATGTGGTTACCCCCACCCATGTCATGCCAAACATCCTCAACGCCGTCAGGATTGCCCTGACAAAAGGGCTCCGGCTGCCCCTGTACTACAATACCAGCGGGTATGAACGGGTGGAAATACTGAAGATCCTGGAGGGCGTCGTGGACATCTATAAACCTGATATTAAATTCATGGATCCCGCAAAGGCGGCGAAATACTCCTCCGGCGCCTCCGACTATCCGGAAGTGACCCAAAGGGCGGTCCTGGAAATGCAACGGCAGGTGGGGGCGCTCAAGAACGACAGGAACGGATTTGCCCTCCGGGGGCTCCTCATCCGGCACTTGGTCATGCCCAACCGGGTGGCCGACACGGAGAAATTCGTCAAATGGGTGGCGGAAAATCTTCCCAGATCCACCTATGTGAACATCATGGCCCAATACCGCGTGGACTACAAGGCCTATGAATATCCGGAGCTCGCCCGGGGAATCACCGCAAAGGAATTCGTGGAGGCGATCGATTGGGCAAAAAAAGCCGGCCTGATCAACCTCGACGCCAAATCCATGGCGACATACAAAATTTACCGGCGCTCCCGGGGAAACTGAGCGCTGCAAGTCAGGTTACGATAAGAGAATCGTTTTTACGGGAGAGGCCGATGGGGGGCGAAGGCGGAGTCGGGCGCAAAATGACCAAGCGGGACTTTCTGCGTTTTTGCGGGGCGGGTGTCTGTCTGGTCCCGGCGGCGAGCCTCCTGGGTTTTCCAAAAATCGGGCGGGCCCAATTGGCCAAAAAAGGCCTTATCAAAACCAAACCGGCGTCCCATTTCACCCAGATGGAGGGAGGGGAAATCCGCTGCGAACTCTGCCCGAGGCGCTGCCGGGTCCCCAAGGGCAGCCGGGGTTTCTGCAGGGTGCGGGAGAACCGGGATGGAAAATATTACAGCCTGGTCTACGGGAATCCCTGCGCGGTCAATCTGGACCCCATCGAAAAGAAACCCTTCTTTCATGTCCTTCCCGGCACGACCTCCTTTTCCCTGGCCACCGCCGGATGCAATTTTCATTGCAAATTCTGCCAGAATTGGGCAATCTCCCAGGCCTCCCCGGAGGACCTCTACAACTACGATTTCCCGCCGGAGCTTGTAGTTAAGAAGGCCAGGGAGATGCGGGCCCGCTCCGTGGCCTACACCTACGTGGAGCCGGTGATCTTTTTCGAATACATGCTGGACACCGGTCGGCTCGTAAAGGAAGCGGGGCTTCTCAACGTCTGCCATTCCAACGGCTTCATCAATCCGGCCCCCCTGCGCGACCTATGCCGGGTCCTCAGTGCGGCCAATATCGATCTCAAGGGGTTTTCGGATTCTTTTTACCGAAAATTGTGCGGCGGGGAGCTCAATCCGGTCTTGGAGACCCTCAAGACCCTCAAGAGAGAGAAGATCCACCTGGAGATCACCAACCTTGTCATCCCCACGGAAAATGATCAGACGGAGGCGTTGAAAACGATGTGCCTCTGGGTGAAGAAAGAATTGGGCGCCGACACC
>JAHIMW010000061.1 GCA_018896355.1 Pseudomonadota bacterium | reverse complement strand
GGGCAAGAAATTCTCCGAAATGCTGGCCGAAGCCGTCAAGCGTTACCAGAACGGGTTGATTGACTCGGCGCGGCTGATTGAAGAACTCATTCAATTGGCTAAGGATATCCGCGCCGCCGACCAGCGCGGCGAAAAGATGAATATGCGCCCCGACGAACTGGCATTTTTTGATGCCCTGGCCGACAACCCAACCGCCGAAGCGGTGCTGGGCGACCAGACCCTCAAACAAATTGCCCACGAACTGGTGGAGAAAGTGCGCCAGAACACCTCGATTGACTGGCAACTCAAAGAAAGCGTGCAAGCACAACTGCGCGTGCTGGTCAAACGAATATTACGCAAATACAAATATCCGCCTGATGATCCGGCGACGGGTGAATATACGGTTTCCGTGACAAAGGTCTTGGACCAAGCCGAGTTGTTGGCGGACTATTGGACGAAGATCAAATAAGCGATTGCACTTACTCCATTTTGATCCGTAACTTCATTTTCAAATCAGAAAATCCGCGAGAACCGGATGAACACTTAAAGCTTTTCTTCCACCGATTTTATCTTCCCCTCAATCCGGTTTACCGCCCCCTCGCGGTAGTCGGCCTGGACCGTCATGTAGATCCGGCCGCTCTCCTTCCGGAGCTCCCTGAAGCAGCGATCCACCACCCCCATGACCTCCTCCCACTCCCCTTCGACGGCCGTGCTCATCGGGCCCAGCTTGTAAGGGAGGCCGCTCTCCCGGATGATTCTCAATGATTTTGCGACATAGGGGCTGACGCTCGTCCCCTTGTCGGTGGGGAACATGGACAAATGAATAAGTACGCTCATATCTCCTCCTGCTTGATGGGGTCAGGTCTTGGGACTTGAATTGCAAATTCAAGTCCCAAGACCTGACCCCATGGTTATTTTGTTTTCATGATCCAGCCGCCGTCCCAGTCGTCGCCCGGCGGCTCATCCCGGAAACAGATGCAACGTTCGATATACATACCGCAAAGATTCTCATCCGGATTCAGGCGGAGGGCCTCGTTGAATCTGGAAATAGCCCTGTCCCACTCCCTCCGGCGGTAGAGGGTCAGGCCGTCGCGGAAGTGGTTCACCACATCCATCAGGTTGGGGTAGCTCTCTTCGGTGTGATAGTCGAGAACCTCACAGACCCCTATGCTCTCTGTCTTTCCCTTGACCTGCACGCGATCCACCTCGCGAATCCGGTAAGTTCCCTTCAGCCGCCGGACGGTGTTCTCGCTGATCAGGATGCTCGCGTGGTACTGTTTGCAGAGGCTCTCCAGGCGCGAGGAAAGGTTCACGCCGTCGCCGATCAGCGTGTAGTCCATCCGTTTCGGCGAGCCGATATTCCCGGAGACGATCGTATCCGTATTGAGGCCGATGCCCATCCCGACCGGCTTTTTCCCTTCGGCCGAGCGCTGGCGGTTCCAGACGTGCAGCGCCCGGATCATGCCGATTGCCGCCCGGACCGCCCGGTCCTCGTCGTCTTCATGCGGGATCGGAACCCCGAAGGCGGCCATGATCGCGTCCCCGATGAACTTGTCCAGCATCCCCCCCTCTTTCTGGATGCAGTCCACCATGATCGTGAAGTATTCGTTCAGCAGCGAGACCGTCCCCTGCGCCCCCAGTTCCTCGGTCAGCGTCGTGAAGCCCCGGATGTCGGAGAAGAGGACCGTCGCCATGGTGCTCTTGCCGCCCAGGATCTCGTCGCCGCCCTCAAGGATCTGATCGGCCAGCCCCGGATCCATGTAACGGGACATGGTCGATTTCATCCGCTTTTCACTGGTGATGTCGTCGATGATGATCATCGAGCCTAACTTCTTCTTCGCGGTGCTGACGAGCGGGAGGAGCGTCAGGTTCACGGAGATCCGGGTTCCCGCGAATTCCGCCTCCGCGTCCATGATGACGTCCGGCTTTCCGCTTTCCTCGACATGCCGGATCTTTTCGATGATCCAGCCGTTGGCGCCGGTGAAGAAATCGGCGGCCTTCCGCTTCAGAATCGCCTCGGGGGCAAGCTGGAGGATCTGGAGGCCGGCGGCGTTGCAGGTGACGATCTTCCCGTCCTCGTTCAGCGTGATTACGCCGTTGGACATGCTCTCCAGCATGCTCTCGCTGTAGTTCTTCATGTTCTGGACGTCGTCGAAGAGCTTGGCGTTCTCCAGCGCAATCGAGACCTGCGCGGTGAAGGCTTTCAACCGCGATTCGTCCTCCGCGGTGAAGGGGCCGCTCCGCTTGTTCAACACCTGGGTCACCCCGATGATCTTCCCGTTCTTGTTGATGACCGGGACGCAGAGGATGGAGCGGGTGAAGAACCCCGTTTTTTTGTCGAAGGCGGGGTTGAAGCGCAGGTCGGCGTAGGCGTACGGGATGTTCACCGTCTCCCGGGAGGTGAAGACCGCCCCTGCGATCCCGAGATGGTTCGGCAGGCGGATCTCCGTCGCCGCCAGTCCCAGCCCTATCTTGGAGAAGAGTTCGTTCGTCTTCTCGTCGTTAAGGAAGAGTGTGGCCCGCTCGGCGTTCAGCATCCGTGTCGCCTCGGACATCACCTTCTGTAAAAGGGCGCCCAAATCGATCTCGGCGGTCACCTCGGAGACAACGTTGAAAAACTCCATCTCCTTCCGACGGAATTGTTTCATCCGTTCTACGAACTGGGTGCTCTGCAGCGCGATTGCTGCCTGCGTGGTCATCGCCGCCATAAGTTTCAGATCGGCCTTCGTGAAAAGGCCCTTCTTCTTGTTCAGGGCCTGGGCGGCGCCGATGATCTCCCCCTTGATCGTCCGGATGGGGACGCAGAGGATCGTTTTTGTGATGTAGCCGGTCTGTTCGTCTATGGACCGGTTGAAGAAGGGGTCTTCGTAGGCGTTGTGCACGATGACCCCTACCCCGCTGGTGAAAACGTGGCCGGCAACGCCGGTGTTGTTCAGGAATCGGATCTCGCGCTGGAAATTCCCCTGGGCGACACGGGAGTATAGTTCGCCCGTTTCGCTGTCGTTGAGAAAGATGGTGCCCCGGTCGGCCTTGAGCTCCCGGGTCGTGATTTCTACCAGGCTCTTCAGGATCTCGTCCAGCGTCTCGAACGCCGCGATCGTCTTGGAGATGTCGAGCAGAAGTTCCGCTTCGCCGCTCTTCCGGCGCCGCTCCTGACCCGCGGCCGGTTTTTTCAGAGGATTATCTTTTTTCATATTTAATAAACAGGGAGAGCCCCTATTTTTTACACCTCCAATTTCTCCCGAAGCGTCCGGATCATCTCTTGAAGCTGCTTCGCCTCGTCGCGGGCGGCATGTTCGATGGCGTGGCAGCTCTCTTCGGATTCAATCTTCCGGCGCTCCAATTCGTCCCGGAGGGCGGAGATCATGCTTTTGAGCTGGCCGTTCTCCTCGTTGGCCGCCGCCAAGGCGTGCTGGAGCCGCTCCTGCTCATCGATCCGCATCTTCTCCATCTGTTCGCGCAGGGCGCCGACCATCTCCTTCAGATGCCGGTTTTCCGCCTGCAGGCCGAGTTCATTCTGCTTGGATGACGCCATGAAGCTTTTCCACCTCACCTCTTTTTCAGGATCGTCTCCAGGATAGCCTCTATCTTCGGGCATTGACGGCAGAGGATGTTCCCGTTTTTGTCGATGAGGACCATCGATGGGACGCCCCGGATGTCATAGATGCCGCCTACGTCGCCCTCTTCGTCCAGGACCACGCGGTAGGGAAGCCCGTACCTAACTGTGAATTTGGCCACCTTCTCCTTCGATTCCTGTATGTCGATATTGACGATCTCCAGCCCCCGCTTCGCATAGGTCGCATGGAGCGATTTGAAATGGGGGATCTCCTCTCTGCAGGAGAGGCACCATGTTGTGCTGAAGATGATCAGGACCGGCTGTTTCCCCCTGAAGTCGCTCAAACGGTATTTCCGGCCGTTCAGGTCCGTGAGGACGAAATCCGGCGCCTTCTCCGCGATCGCCGTTTTCGCGGTTTCACGAGGCTTCGGTGCGGACCCGGCGTCCGCCGGGGTAAAGAGATGGCATGCAACCGCCATGGCTGCGACGATCATTGCCTTTTTCCAACCAGCGGCATAAACCATCTGTTCACCTTTAAACCCAGAGCATTCCGGCATTGATCAGAAAATATTCTCCCGCTCCCAGCAGTATCCAGCCGAACAGCCGGTTTATCCGGACCATCCATACACCCGACTTGGGGATGCCGGCCAAGAGACCGGTAAACGTCCCGGCCAGTATAAGCAGGGTTCCCATCCCGAGGGCAAAGACGAACATCAGGGCGGAGGCAAAGGCCACATTCTGCCGGGTCGCCGCGTAGCTGAGGAGCACGGCGAGAACCGGCGCCGTGCAGGGGCCCGTGACCAGGCCCGAGGCCGCCCCCACTCCAAAAGCGCCGGCGATGCCTTCCGTCCTTTTTTTAGACTGCACCCGTGTGATGAAGTCCGGTGTCCGGACGGAGAGAGCGAAGAGGTCGAACATGGACAACCCCATGAGAATGCAGATATTTCCGATAACGAAATAGGTCCAGGGGTTGCTCTGAATCTGGCCGAAGAGCTTTCCGGAAAGCGCGGCGACGGCGCCGAGAATCGTGTAAGTGACGGCCATGCCCAGCACGTAAATCAGCGAGAGAAAGAACGCCCGGCCTTTCGATCCGCCGCGGGCGCCGATGAAGGCGACCGTGATCGGAACGACCGGGTAGATGCACGGGGTGAAGCTGATCAACACCCCTCCGAGATAAACGGCCAGAAAGGACAGAAAAACCGATTCCTGCAGGTAGGCGGACAAGCCGCCGACAAAATTTTCTACCATGCTCCTCCCCACCCGGCCGCGTCTATCAGCTCTGTATCTTTTAAATCCTTTTTATGGCTAACATAAAACGGGAGAAAGATAAAATCCTTTTATCTCGTCGTCCCCGGGGGGAGGATGACGGCAGCCGCGCTGCGGACGATCCGTCCGGCGAGCGTTTCCGTAATTCGGAGCGCCCTATTTTCGAGCGGTAGGATAGTCGAAAATGTTCGACGTGGCAATCGGGGATTGCAAGTATGCGAAAGGCCTGTCCCCGGAATGTGGACAGGCCTTTTTGGTTACCAGTTGGGAATGAAGAAGAGGAACGCGAGGGAGGTGATGATGAAGTAGACGAAGAAGACCAGGAGCAGATAGCCCATGATGTCCCTGAAATGCAATTTCGCCACGGCCAGCATGGCAATGGCCCAGAAGGGCTGGATCATGTCGGTCATCATATCTGCCCAGGCGAAGGTAACGACGGTCGTTCCCATTCCGACGCCCAGTTGCTTTGCCGCGGGAATGATGTAAGGCGCCACCACCGCCCACTCACCCCCTCCGGACGGAATGAGATAGTTGAGAATTCCTCCATACCAATAGACGAAAAGGGGGAAGGTCTGCGGGGTCGAGATCGCCACGAAAGCCTGGGTGAATACCGTGGAAAGAAGTGTGAATTTGAAGAGCCCGAGAATCCCGGCATAGAAGGGAAATTGGATAACGATCCCCCAGACGGCCTTCCCCGCATCCTCAGTGGCCTTCAGGAATGACCAGGGCCTCCAGTGGAATAGAATTCCCAGCATGAGCATGGCAAAATTGACCACGTTGAGGTTCAGGTCCAGGCCTTTGGTGGAGAAGTGCCAGATCAACCAGATCAGTCCGCCGATGAAGACGATGAGGTTGAATCCCGGCCACCAGTTCATCCAGTCGGAAGGGCTTTCCCATTTGGCGGGTTTAGGAGGGGCTTCATAAAGCTTGAGTTGATCCATCAGTTCGGGCTTTACGACATAGGTTTTCTCCGGTCTGGGATGCATCAGGGCCATCAGGATGGTGACCGCAGCAACAACGATGACCGTCAGAATCAGGTTGAAGGGGTGAAAGATCGTATTGGCCACAGGGATGGTCGCATCGAGCAATTTCCCCTTGATCATGAAGTTATCGGGGGTTGCCACGAGCAACGTGGCCGAACCGGAGAGCCCCGCGTGCCAGGTGCAGCCCAGGCCGAGGTAGGCGGCGGCGACAAGCAGACGATAATCGACCTTTGGATTTCTCTTCACGATGAAGAGGGCCAACATGGCGCTTGCAATGAGGCTCAATCCCCAGTTGAGCCAGGCCATGATCATTGAGAAAAGGGACATGACGAGAATGGCCTGCCAGGGTTTTTCGGGATTCGCCAAGCCCGAAAGTCCGTTGAGCAGCCGCCGGACAGGAGGGGAGCAGGCCAGAATATAGCCTGTCATCATGATCAGGCACATCTGCATGGCGAAGGTGAGTAATTCCCAGAATCCTTTTCCCCATGCCTGAATCGATTCATAAGCCCGGCTGCCAAGGCTGACCTCCGGCTTGAATCCCCAGATGAGTGCGAAGATGTAGGTGACCAGACTCAAAACGATGACAATGACCAGTGCGTCGGGGATCCATCGCTCTGTCCAGCGGGTCATGCCATCACCCCAGTCCTTCAGGAACTCAAAGGTCCCCCGAACTTCTTCTTTCTTTTTCTCGTTTACCATAGGTCCCTCCTTTTTAAGTCTTTAACTAACCCCCTGACGTAGTCAGGGGTGGGGCGTGAACCAACATTGTTGGTGAACAAGATTTGAAAAGAGTCGTTTCAAAGCCACCGAAAAGGTCGGTGGTAGTTTACAAGGGTTGATATAATCATGGTGCAAATGGAGTGGATTCAAAAGGATGAGAGGCTCCCGACCGTATCACCCCCTTTCTTCGGGGGATAGAGATTGAAGAATCGCTGGAATGGTTTAATGAAAGAATCCCGAATAAATGTCTCCGTATCGAAAAGGAACCATTTTGTCAAGAGAAATATGGAGATCGATTATGGATCACGCTTTCCTTTCTTCTGTATCCTGTGGTAGGGTAGCCCCGCAATTTTTCGCCGGTGAGCGCGGAAAGGGCCGCAGACCGTCAAGCCGCCGATCATTCACACGCCGGACGT
>JAHIMW010000060.1 GCA_018896355.1 Pseudomonadota bacterium | reverse complement strand
GTCGTTGATGAGTTGGGGGTTCGCCTTCCCTTGGGTCGCCTTCATCACCTGGCCGACGAAGAAGCCGAACACCTTCTCCTTTCCGGCGCGGTACTGGGCAACCTGTTCGGGGTTCTTCTCCAGGATCCCGGCGACCGTCTTCGTGAGGGCGCCCTCATCGGTGATCTGGACGAGCCCCTTCTCCGCGATGATCGCCTGCGGCGTCTTGCCGCTTTTGTACATCGCCTCGCTGACCTCCTTGGCCATCTTCCCGCTGATCGTCCCCTGCTGAATGAGACCGATCATCCCGGCGAGCGAGGCGGGCGCGATGGGGCACTCCCGGATCTCCCGTTTCTCCTCGTTCAAAAAACGGAGAATGTCGCCCATGACCCAGTTGGCGGCGATCTTCGGCTCGCCGGAGAGACGGACGACCTCCTCGTAATAGTCGGCCAGCGCCCGGCTCGCGGTGAGGACGCCCGCATCGTACGCCGTGATCCGGTACTCCCGCATGAACCGCTCCCGTTTTTCCAGCGGCAGCTCGGGCATCCCATTCCGAACCTCTTCGATCCAGGCGTCGTCGATCACGACGGGGACCAGGTCCGGATCGGGGAAGTAGCGGTAGTCGTGCGCCTCCTCCTTGCCACGCATGGAGTGGGTCACGCCCGCCGTGTCGTCCCAGAGGCGGGTTTCCTGGACCACCGTTCCGCCCCCTTCGAGGACGTATTGCTGGCGCTTGATCTCGTATTCGAGGGCGCGCTGGACGTTCCTAAAGGAGTTCATGTTCTTGAGCTCCGCCCGGGTCCCGAAGGGCTCCGTTCCCCGCGGCCGTAGGGAGATGTTCGCATCGCAGCGGAAGCTCCCCTCCTCCATGTTCCCGTCACAGATCTCCAGATAGACGAGGATCTCGTGCAGACGCCGGAGGTAGGCCGCCGCCTCTTCCGCGCTCCGGATGTCCGGCTCGCTTACGATCTCGATCAGCGGCACGCCGGTCCGGTTCAAATCGACGTAGCTTGCAGGGTTGTGCTCGTCGTGCATCAACTTCCCCGCGTCCTCCTCCATATGGATCCGCGTGATCCCGATTCTCTTATTTCTGCCGTCGACTTCCACCTCCACCCAGCCGTGCTCGGCGGGCGGATGGGCGTACTGCGAAATCTGGTACCCCTTGGGAAGATCCGGGTAGAAGTAGTTCTTCCGGGCGAAGTTGCACTCCCGGTTGATGACGCAGTGCGTCGCGAGGGCCATCTTCATCATGAACTCCACGACTTTCCGGTTGAGCACTGGGAGCACCCCGGGCATCCCGAGGCAGACGGGGCAGGTGTGGGTGTTGGGCGCCGCCCCGAACTTCGTGGAGCAACTGCAGAAGATCTTCGCATCCGTGAGGAGCTGGGCGTGGATCTCCAGCCCGATGACCGGTTCAAGTTCCATTACAGCGCGGGCCTCCTTTTCTCGATATGTCAAATCTCTTTATTTATGTCGTTTGGAATGAGATGATAACGGAACTGTCGATGGTCAGCTTTTTCATCATACCCTATCCCGCTGCTGCCGGATTTCATCGACGGCAGATACATGGTCCCATTTCACGGAAATTTTCTCACCAAGTGATTTCCAGACGTTGATCTTACGGTCGGCCCGGACAGCGGGCTGCATCTTCAGAAGTATCATCTCTTTTCTGATTTCGTTCAGTTCATGGACAATCCTGTCCAATCGCTGTTCCATGGCGGTAGGCATGGTAACCCTCCTTTATTGCACTCATCCTTCTTCGGAACGAGTCAAGCGTTTCCCCGGTCATGACAAGCGATTTCCCGCCACAAAATCATGATCGGCGGAAGAAAACATCGGCTGTAAAATACGAATAATCATTGAGAATGTCAATGAGAATCGTTTGCGGGTTCTGTCGCTTGCTTATATGGGACGACCCTTACAGGGATCTCGTGCCGGTTATATGTGGGGCGGTAGTCTTGTCAATGTACCACAGATGCGTACTTTCGTGAAAAAAGAAGAGCTCAAATTCCCATACCAAGCAATCTCAATGTCACTTTATCGATGAAATCTAATAATCAGGTCTTGTCGCTTAGTCGACAATCGTGTGTTGCTCATTTGTTTTGGCGCAGCTTTCAAACCGAATTGCTTGGCTCAAGAAATATCGCTGTTTATTGGCGACACCTTGTGTTTGGTATCAGGCTTTCATCAGTAGCAAGGATAGCAGGAAGTTATCCACACTTCAACGCACCCGCCTGCACCGTACCCGAATCTTGCCGCCATTGCAAATAAAAAATCCTTGGTTCCAGTTATAGGGAAATAGACACAATATATTAATATTATGAGGCTCTTGCAAAACTCTTCAAAATAGGTTCCCCCTCCCTTGACGGGAGGGGGTTAGGGGGTGGGTGAAATTGCAATACGCTGATTTCATGGCAACCTCCCC
>JAHIMW010000059.1 GCA_018896355.1 Pseudomonadota bacterium | reverse complement strand
TAGTAATATGTTCTCATGGAAACCTCCTTCTGGTCTGTTTCTGGGCGAGACCATCTCGACCCAGCCGCTTGCATCAACAAGCCTACTGTACCACCAGGAGGTTTCCTTTCAACCAAGATTACTTATGCATTCAAACATAATGCTATTTATTGACATCCCCCCCTTGAAACGGCTACGCTTTCAACCATGGCTCGCCTATCGAGAATAATCGCTGTCGGTTATCCACACCACCTCACCCAGCGGGGTGTCCGCTCTATGGCTATTTTCCAAAGCGATGCGGACAGGCGCTGCTACTTGCAGAATGTCAAGGAAGAGACAGAGCGTTTCGGGGTAGAAATTCTCTCCTGGTGTCTCATGACAAATCATGTTCACTTCATCGCCGTGCCCAGGGAAGACACATCTTTTGCCCGAGGTTTTGGAGAAGCCCACAGAAAATATACCCGCATGAAGAATTTTTCGGATGGATTTCCACCAAAGAGCGGCTTTTCAGCAAACGTTGAAAATTATAATAACAGTGTACTGCGTAAATAGGAGTTGACAAATTTCCACTACATTGATAGTCATCAGCCATGAAAGTAGTGGAAAATGATATCGTTGTCCACGGGATGCTGGAAGACGAATACGGGCGCTGCCGGGAGGTCATCGAGGCCCTTCTCGCCAAGGCGGAGAATTACCCCAGGGGCGCCCTCAATGTCCGCAGGAAACAGATTAAGGGGAAAGAATACGTTTACCATTACCTTGTCCGGCGAGACGGGAAGAAGGTCATCAACCGGCACATATCTGAAAAGGAACTGCCGGAACTTCAGAAACTGATAGAAGAGCGCGAAAAATGTCGGATGGAGATCCGGGCATACAAGAAACGCATGGCCTATCTGGAAAAGCTGTTGAACAAACCGAATCCGGGAGGTGGCCGTCACGAATCTGCTGCCTGATAACCTCTTTCCGTCCAGTATCCATGGGCTCCTTCGCACGATAAGCCGTGCAGGATTTTTCGACCGTTCAGTCATGATCGGCAGTTGGGTCATGCTGATCTACCAGGAACTGTATGGCGCCCGGTACGCCCTGCGTACCATGGATATTGATTTTGCAGTCCATATCGCCCACACGCGAAGCCAACTTCGGGCCGACCTAAAGCAGCTCATTACCGGTCTCGGATTTACGGACTACATGGCCGCCGAAGGGGTGCAAAAATTCACCGGCGGCGGTTACGAGGTGGAGTTCATCGGGCAGCGTTCCGGTGGTCGCAATACGGGCTTTTTATCCGTGCCCGAATGGAACGTCACCGCCATACCGCTTCCCTTCATTAACATCCTGATGGACTTTTCCGATGTTGCCGAACTGGATGGTTTTACCATCCGGTTCCCTATCCCCGAGGCTTACTTTCTCCATAAGCTCATCATCGCCCGGAAGCGGCCGTCCGATGCAAAGCGCGATAAGGACCTTGAACAGTGCACCGCCATCATGCAGGTCATCAATGACGAGCGACTGCGGCAGGCAGCGCAGGCGCAGCGGTTCGGCAAAGAGACCCGACGCCATATAGCAGCATCCTGTGATGCCATCGGGTTTCCACTACATCGCATCGGATTATCGTAATCCGTAGTGGAAAAAGGGCGGCAAAGCATTCCATTCGACGAAATAGGCAGACGAGGCTTCTATTGAATCGTCCGCTTCGCTGAATCGTTTGCATGGGGCTCGGATCGAGAGGAGACGCTTACAAATGAACATCCAGATCATCGAACATAACGGCGCACCGGAATATGCAATCGTCCCGTTTCGTGAATGGGAAACGATCATCGACCGCCTGGAAGAGCTGGAAGATATTCGTGATGCCCGTACGATCTCTGCCGCCATTGCCGCCGGTGAAGAAACCTACCCTCATGAATTCGTCAAGCGCCTGTCGTCAGAGGAAAACCCCCTTAAGGTATGGCGTGAATATAGAAAGCTTACCCTGGCAAAGCTGGCCAAGGCGTGCGGCGTATCCATTCCGGCCCTGTCCCAGATCGAAAACGATAAGCGCACCCCCAGCGTGGACCTACTGCTTAGGCTCTCAAAGGCTCTCTGCTGCGACATGGAGGATCTTATCCGGGTGGATCAGACCCTACAGCCATAAACTCTTTGATCGTGGAACTTAATTGAATATTGGATATTCCGGAATAGATCCCATTGACACCAACCCCGTCGTGGCATATATTATGATCCCGGAGCCGAGGGCCGGGATCATGCACACAGGGGTTGCACAGACATGGCGGACGTACCGCAGGATCTGCCGGAAGGCGATGTAAAAAATGACCAGGAGATCCGGGGACCGAAGATGTACCGGGTGATCCTGCACAACGACGATTATTCGACGATGGATTTCGTGATCGAGGTCCTCATCTCGATCTTCCACAAACCGGCGGCGGACGCGACGCGGATCATGCTGGACGTCCATAAAAAGGGAATGGGGATCTGCGGGGTTTATACGTATGACATCGCGGTGACCCGTGTGGCGCGGGTTCATCAACTGGCGAAGAAGCGGGAATTCCCGCTGAAATGCTCCCTGGAGGAGGCTTGAAGGTCCTAAGTGACAGGGAGGATAAGGAATCATGAAGATCAGCGAAAACCTCAATCGGATCATTATGGCGGCGTATGCCGAGGCGAACGTGCGGCGGCATGAGTTCATCACGCCGGAACATCTCCTCTACGCCTGCCTTTTTTTTGACGAAGGCAAGGAGATCATCGTCCACTGCGGCGGCGATCCGGCACGCCTGAAGAAGGTCATCGAGAAGCATCTCGACGAGGCCGACACGGCGACGGCCACATTGACCCGGGCTGCCCAGTCCCTCGGTTTCCAGAGCGTCCTCGAACGGGCCGCCTGGCACACCTCCTCCGCCCAGAAGGAGACCCTGGATCTAGGGGACATGCTCGTCTCCATCCTCGAAGAAAGGGAGTCCCACGCCTCCTTTTTTCTGCAGCGGGAGGGAATCAACCGGATGGTCCTCCTCAATTACATCTCCCACGGCATATCCGTCCTCGCCGGCCACACGGGCGGACAACGGACAAGCCCGGGCACGCGGGAGGGGGAAACCGTCCGGGAGGACAAGGAGGAGCAGAACAAGTTTCTGCGGGCCTTCACGACGGAACTGACCGCCCGTGCGAAGGCCGGCGAGATGGATCCGCTCATCGGTAGGCAGGAGATCCTCGAACGGACGATCCAGGTTCTCTGCCGCCGCTTCAAGAACAACCCGATCCACGTCGGCGAGCCGGGCGTGGGAAAGACGGCGATCACCGAGGGCCTCGCCCAGCTCATCGCCCAGGGCCGGGTCCCGAAAAGGCTCCGGGACGTGAAGATCTATTCCCTCGACATGGGGGCGGTCATCGCCGGGACGCGCTTCCGCGGCGACTTCGAGGAGCGCATGAAGCGGGTACTCGCCGAGCTCCAGAAACAGGAGAAAGCGATCCTCTTCATCGACGAAATCCACAGCATCGTCGGCGCAGGGGCCGTTTCCGGCGGGTCGATGGACGCATCCAACATCCTCAAACCGGCCCTCGTCTCGGGGAAGCTTCGCTGCATCGGCTCGACCACCTACGATGAATACCGGAAATATTTCGAGAAGGACGGCGCCCTCTCGCGACGCTTTCAGAAGGTCGAGGTGCCGGAGCCCACCGTCGAGGAGACGGTCCGGATCCTGGAGGGGCTTCGCGAGCGGTATGAAACCTACCACCATGTCGCCTATACCGAAGAGGGGCTTCGGGCGGCCGCCGAACTCTCCGGCCGCTACATCAGCGACCGCCGTCTCCCCGACAAGGCGATCGACGTGATCGACGAGGCGGGCGCCTTCTCTTCCATGAATCGCGGCGAGGCCGATGCGGCCGCGGATGCGGCGGCAATCGGGGCGCAGGAGATCGAGCGCGTCGTCGCGCGGATAGCCCGAATCCCCGAGAAGAGCGTCTCCTCGACGGAGGTCGAGAAACTCCGGGATCTGAAGACCGAACTGCAGGCCCGGATCTTCGGCCAGAGCGAGGCGGTGGATCGGGTGGTGGAGGCGGTCAACCGGTCGCGCGCAGGCTTCCGCGAGCCGGACAAGCCGGTCGCCTCGCTGCTCTTCGTGGGACCCACCGGCGTGGGAAAGACCGAACTGGCCCGACAGCTCGCCGCGACGCTCGGGGTGCCGCTCTTGCGCTATGACATGAGCGAGTACCAGGAGAAGCACGCCGTGGCGAAGTTTGTCGGGGCGCCTCCCGGGTACGTGGGCTACGAAGAGGGCGGTCTCCTCACGGAGTCTATTCGAAAAAACCCGCATGCCGTCCTGCTCTTGGACGAGATCGAGAAGGCGCACACGGACATCTTCAACGCGCTCCTCCAGGTGATGGACTACGCAACGCTGACCGACAACAACGGCAAGAAGGCGGACTTCCGCAACGTGATCCTGCTGATGACTTCGAACGCCGGCGCCCGGGAGATCGGCCGGCAGACGATCGGTTTCGAGGGGCAGCCGATCCAGCGGGACGCCGTTTACAAGGCGCTGGAGCGAGCCTTCTCCCCGGAGTTTCGGAACCGCCTGGACGGCGTCGTAAACTTCTTCGGCCTGACCGAAGAGGTCGTTCGGAAGATCGTGAAGAGGAACGTCGCCGACTTCGCCGCCCAACTTCTCGGGAAGAAGGTCCTGCTCACTGTGACCGACGGCTGCTACGACTGGCTCGCCCGGAAGGGCTACTCCCCCGAATTCGGCGCGAGAGAAATCGCGCGGCTCGTCCAGGACAAGGTCAAGCGATTCTTCGTGGACGAGGTGCTCTTCGGGAGCCTCCACGGGGGCGGCGACGCCGTGGCCGACATCGAAAACGACGACGTGGTCGTGCGGGTCACCCATGCCGGTTTACCGACTCCCTGAGGCCATCGCCTTCCCCGCTGTCGAGCAGACGGCAGAGAGCGGTCTTCTCGCCGTCGGCGGCGATCTCTCGCCCGAACGGCTGCTCGCCGCCTATCGGGAGGGGATCTTCCCCTGGTACGGCGACGGCGAACCCATCCTCTGGTGGTCGCCTGATCCCCGTTTCGTGCTGTTCCCGAACGAACTGCGCGTCTCGCGGAGCATGAGGCAATTCCTGAAAAAAGGATTCGTCCGGATCACCTTCGACCAGGCCTTCCGGGAGGTGATCGCCGCCTGCCGGAGGCCCCGACCCGGTCAGAACGGCACCTGGATCACAACGGAAATGCGGGAGGCCTACGCCATGCTGCACGACCTCGGCTTCGCCCACTCCGTCGAGGTCTGGCGGGAGAAGGAACTCGTCGGCGGCCTCTATGGCGTTTCCCTCGGCCGCGCCTTCTTCGGCGAATCGATGTTCTCCGCGATCCCCAACGCCTCCAAGGCGGCCCTGATCACGCTGGCCACGCATCTGAAGAATCGGGGATTCGACCTCATCGACTGCCAGGTCGAGACCGCCCACCTGGCCGGCCTTGGCGCCCGCCCGATCCCCCGCCGCGATTTCTGCGCCCTTCTGAAACAATCGCTCCGCCATGAGACCCTCCGCGGAAACTGGGGAGAGCGGTTTGCGTCTCCGCCTGCCGAAAATTATATAAGGTATATAAGGGGGTATATAAGGGGACACAACACTTAATTCTGTCGAATTAAGTGTTGTGTCCCCTTATATACCAATTACCAAAAAGAGGGGTTGTAATTTTGCCGATAATTTATTATTCATGAACAACTATTTTTCTCTTTTCAATCCATGGAGGAAACGGACGATGGGCGAAGGAATATGCGATTACACGAGGTTTACCGTGGATCTGCGGCGCCAAATGTGGACGGCCGGCGTGGAGGAGGAGCTCCGCCGCCTGATCTGGCAGATTGCGGTGACGGGGAAATACATCTCCGCCAAGATCCACGAGTCCAACCGGAAGCTGGCCGGTTTCAAGAACCTCTACGGGGAGGAACAGCTCTCGCTCGACCGGAGCTCCGACGAGATCATCAAGAACCAGCTCCAGTTTTCGGGATTCGTCCGGGAATACGCTTCGGAGGAGCAGGAAGCCGTCGTGCTGCTCGGCAAGGGCCGGGAAAAATACTTTGTCACGGCGGATCCGCTGGACGGTTCGTCCCTTGTCGATACGAACCTCGCCATCGGAACGATTATCGGCATTCACAAAGAGTCGATCTTTACGCGCGGGAGAGATTCGATGGTGGCGGCCCTCTACATCACCTACGGACCGCTCATCACGATGGTCTATTCCGCGGGGAATGGATCCCACGAGTTTGTGCTGAACAGGGAGGGGGAGTATGTCCTTTCCGAGGAGAACCTGATGATGGATGAACGCGGCTCCATCTACAGCCCCGGAGGCCTCCGGAAGGATTATACGGAAAACCATCTGAAGTATCTGGAATATCTCGAAGCGGAAGGCTACAAACTCCGCTACAGCGGCGGGTTCGTGCCGGACATCAACCAGGTTCTGATCAAGCGGGGAGGAATCTTCACCTATCCCGCCCTGAAGAAGAGTCCCCGTGGAAAGCTACGGCTGCTGTTCGAACTCCAGCCGATGGCCTTCATCATCGAGCAGGCGGGAGGGGTTGCCACGGACGGCAAGGAGGCGATCCTCTCCCTCCAGGTGGAGAACCTCGATCAGCGCTGCCCGGTCTACATCGGGAGCCGGTTCGAGGTGGAGAAGGCGATGGAGTTTCTGGCGGCCGGATCGTAACAAGAAGGAGACGAAGAGATGATCTGCGACAATATCGATTCATTGAAGAAGGCGATGGAAGGGGTACTGACGATTGCAGGGAACGACGTCCGGGTCCTGGATGAGAAATGTCTCCGGGAGACGCTGATCGACGGTCTGATCCGGACGGCGGTATTTGCCCCCGGCGAGGAGACGCGGGCGGCCGCCCGCTGGCTGATCCGGCGGTCGGCGGCGGCGGTGGGCGTCCGGTCCGCTTCGATCCAGGGACTCTACGAAGCGATGGGACGGGGGGAAGCGTCCGGCTTTACGGTTCCGGCCATCAATATCCGCGCGCTGACCTATGACTCGGCACAAGCGGTCTTCCGGGCCGCCCGGGCCTCCGGGGCCGGCGCGATGATCTTCGAGATCGCGCGGTCGGAGATCGATTACACCCGCCAGCGGCCGGCGGAGTACTTCTGTGCGGTGACGGCCGCCGCCCTGAAGACCGGATACCGGGGCCCCCTTTTCCTGCAGGGCGACCATTTCCAGGTTGGGGCAAAAAAATTCGCGAAGGATCCGGAGGCTGAAGTTAGGGCCGTCAAGGACCTGATCTGGGAAGCCATAGAGGCCGGTTTCTACAACATCGACATCGACACCTCGACCCTCGTCGATCTCTCGGAAGAAACCGTAAAGAAACAGCAGGGGCTTAACTACGGCCTCGCCGCTGAAATGACGACGATGATCCGGGATCTGGAACCGGCAGGGGTCACCATCTCCGTCGGCGGAGAAATCGGCGAGGTCGGCGGGAAAAACAGCACGGTCGAGGAGCTC
Source organism: Pseudomonadota bacterium (assembly GCA_018896355.1). Classification (GTDB taxonomy): domain Bacteria; phylum Desulfobacterota; class Syntrophia; order Syntrophales; family UBA5619; genus UBA5619. Next base: position 1,544 of record JAHIMW010000059.1, on the reverse strand, counting down.
CACGCCTTCATGGAGGGTTACCTGGAAACCCTTCGCAAGAGCGGCATGGAATTGAAAGGGATCAGCAAGATCAGCGTCCAGACGGGGACTACCCACGGCGGGATTCCTTTGGCCGACGGGAGCGTCGCCAAGGTCAAGCTCGACTTTGACACGCTGCAGAAGCTCTCCGCTGTGGCGAGGGCCGAATACGGGATGGCCGGTGCGGTACAGCACGGCGCCTCCACGCTGCCCGATGAGGCATTCGACCGGTTCCCGGCAACCGGCACGGCGGAGGTCCACCTGGCAACGGGTTTCCAGAATATCATCTATGACAGCCGGAACTTTCCGCCGGAGCTCCGCGCGCAGATCTACGACTACCTGAAACAGGAAGCGGCCGCCGAACGAAAGGAGGGGGACACGGAGGAGCAGTTCTTCTACAAGACCCGGAAGAAGGGGATCGGCCCCTTCAAGCGGGAGCTCTGGGATCTTCCGGAGGCCGTCCGGACGGCCCTGGGCGCGGAGTTGGAGGCGCAGTTCGCCCTCCTCTTCCGGAAGCTCAACGTGGGAAACACGCTGGATGTCGTCAACCGCTTCGTGACGCCCGTGGATGTGCCGCTGCCGCCGCCGGCCGGCCTGGCGTAAACAGAAAAGGGGGAGAAAAAAGGCGTAATGGTTAGCGGATCTTCGCACCGGTCTTCGGCGGCCGGTCGAAGCCGAGGACGGTGAGGCCCTCCTCCGTATCGGTCGCGAGGAGCATCCCGCGCGACTCGACCCCCATCAGTTTCGCCGGCTTCAGGTTGGCGACGACGACAATGGTTTTGCCGACGAGTTCCGCCGGTTTGTAGTCCTTTCCGATGCCGGCCACGATCTGCCTCTCTCCGTCGATCTCCACCGTCAGCCGGATCAGTTTGTTCGATTTGGGGACCATCTCGGCGGCAAGGACCTTCGCCGTCCGGAGGTCCACCTTCTCGAACTCCTCGTAGGAGATCTCCGGCTTGATCGGCGGCGCCTCGGCCTTGGCCGGTTCCGGTGAAGCCTCCGCCGCCTTGACCTCGACACGTGGAAACAGCGATTCGCTCCGCTTCAGTTCGTTCCCCGGCGGAAGGGCGCCCCACTCCCGGATGGTGTCGAAATTCTGACCCGCGGCATCGGCAATGCCGAGTTGTTCCTGGATTTTCGCGGCCGACCCCGGCATGAAGGGGGAGATCAGCACCGCCGTGATCCGGAGGACCTCCAGCAGATTATAGAGAATCGTCTCCAGACGTGCCCGGTTGGCCGGATCCTTCGCGAGCAGCCAGGGCTCCCGCTCGACGATGTACTTGTTCGTGACGTTGATGAATTCCCAGATCGCAATCAGCGCCTTGTGAAAACCGAGATCCGCGAAGCAGGCCTCCACCTCGGTTACCGTCCGCGCAGCCGTTTCCCGGAGGAGACGGTCTTCGGCGACGGCGGCCGCGGGCGCCGGGACCTTGCCGTTTCCGTATTTCACGGCCATCGTCATCGTCCGGCTGACGAGGTTTCCCAGGTCGTTCGCCAGGTCGGAGTTGATCCGCTGGACGAAGGCC
>JAHIMW010000058.1 GCA_018896355.1 Pseudomonadota bacterium | reverse complement strand
TTTGCCGACGTCGACGGCCGGATCGGCTGGCAAACCTCGGGGCGTCTGCCCATCCGCAGCCGCGGCAACGGGACCCTTCCTTACGTCGTGGCGGATGATCGGGACAACTGGTCGGGGTGGATCCCCTACGAAAAGATGCCGGGAAGCGTCGACCCCCCGCGGGGGTGGGTGGGGACCTGCAACCATTTCACCGTCCGGGCCGACTACCCCTATTACTACAGCTCGCTCGCCTCCCCCTCTTACCGCTACCGGCGCCTCGCCGAGGTTCTGGACAAACCGGGAAAGCGGTCGGTCGACGACCACTGGGCCCTCCAGCGGGACGATACGAACGTCATGGCCCGCGAGATCGCGCCGGTGATGGCGCAGGCCCTTCTTCGTCACCAGGAGACCGCGGAACTGGGGAAGATACTGGAGAAGTGGGATTTCCGGGAGCGGGCCGATCTGGCGGCGCCGATGATTTTCCATAAGATTTACGAACGTTTCGCGCTGGAGGTGTTCCGGGACGAACTGGGCGAAGAGCTGGCCCGGGCGATGCTCGGCGACTGGTATTTCTGGCAGGAGCGTCTCCAGCAAATGGTCCGGGAAGGGGAGTCGCTCTGGTTCGACGACCAAGGCACCCCGGCGAAGGAGGAGAGGGATGAGCTCTTCCTGCGCGCCGCGCTTGCGGTCCTTGCGGAGGCGAAGGCGGGCGGGTCGGCGGAACCGGCGAAGTGGACCTGGGGGGAGCGCCACCGGATCACCTTCGTCTCCCCCCTCCGGCGGGAGGGGGCCGGAAGCGCCTTTCTGGGGGGCGGCGCCCACCCGATGGACGGTTCGCAGGAGACCCTCTACCGGGCGAGTTACGACTTCAACCGTCCCTACGACGTGACCCTCTCCGGCTCGTTGCGGATGGTCGCCGATCTCGGGGATAACGACAAGATCCTCGCGATCCTCCCCGGCGGCGTTTCGGGGCGGCAGTTTACCGGCCATTACCGGGATCAGATCAAACCCTTCATGAACGGGGAAAAACGGTACTGGTGGTTCAGCGACCGGGAGATCGCCAACCATGCGAAGACGGAGCAGACGCTCGTGCCCCGATAGGAGAGGTGCTCTGTTGAATGCTCCAGAGTCTGCAGGATCCGAGAATTCAGACTCGATCCCGACTTCTTCGCGGCGACATAGACTTTGCGGTTGATCACATCGCGAAGCCCGATCACCTCGCCGTGGAAGATGTCCGCCTCGTCGTCAAATTCTACCTTTCCCGTCTAAGGCATTGAAAAATGATGGAGGATCGCCTTTTGTTCATTCCAGACTCATGGCTTCCTTTTCCCCGCAGCGGGTTTCTCGTAGCTCGTGGGACCGTCTTCGTAGCCGACCAGCTTGAGCCACCAGGCGGGATAGAAAACGGCCTGGGCGATCCCCGCCTTGGTGTTCAGATAGCCGTCGTTGTACTTGAGGTAGAGTCGCTCGGAGAGTTTCCACCATTCCCGGAGCACATCGGCGGCATATTCATCGGAATAGCGGGTCAGGAGCCGGCGGGCGGCTGTCTTCTCACCCTTCTTCCAGAGGGACAGCGCCTGGTCCTCCAACTCCCGCTGTTTTCCGAAGGCGCGGGCCTCGAAGCGGTCGCGCACCGCGTGAATGTCCTTGATCATGTACGAATACTTGAGCATGGCGTAGTTGGCCACGTAATTGAAGGCCGTCCACATGCTTTCCCGGTCGAACTTGAGAATATCCCCTCTCTGTATGGAGGGCGCCAGGTTTGTAGCCCCCGCGTAAAACGGCATAAGCACCGCCGTGGCCGGCCGGTCCGGTCCGAACCAGGTCAATCCGCCGATGGCGTCCGGAAGCCATTTGCGCGACTGGTTTACATAGGCATACACGCAGCGGTAGATATTCAGCGGCCGCTCGAATTCACCCTTGAGAGGGGTCAGGCGCCCCTCCTTGTCCGCCATGCCCTCGGCCTGTCCCTCGAAGCGGTTGGGATTGCCGAAGGGACCGGCGGCCAGCCCCTTGGTCAAGTCAAACTCGGCGCCTTCGTAGTTGTCGCGGTGGATCGCGAAGATGTTTTCGACCGTCAGCTTCTGGTCCGGCTTGACGGCAAAAGGATAGGCCCGTGTGAAAGGCTCCTCCGCCCATGCAGACAGGTTCAGAGACGGCGCCGCCAGGGACTGGGCGCGCCAGACGCGCCGCAGTGAGTAATAGGGATGATGAAACTCGCCGTCGCCGTAAACGCCGGCCCAGTCAAGGGGTCCTTGCTCGGGCTTCCACCAGCCCTTCTTCTGCGCCACCGTGAAGATGTTGGCGGAGAACATCATATCTTTGGCGTTTTTGCGGACTTCCCGGATGCGGAACTGGTTGGCCGCCACGAAGAAGCCGTCGTCGGGCACGCGCTCGGCCACCCAGACGCCGCCCGTGCCGTTCATGTCGTAACCGGCCATTTCCATGACCCATCCCTCTTCCGGGTCGGCAACGATCAGGGTCTCGCCGGTTCCGTAGTATCCGTATTTCTCGATAAGTTCCCCCATCAGCTTCACGGCCTCGCGAGCCGTCTTGCACCGCTCCAGAGCCACACGGGACAGCTCCGCCGAATAGAAGATGCGTTTCCCCGGCTCGGGCTCGGGATGCACCTTGGCCTTGTCGGTGCATTCACCGATGGAGAGCTGGTGTTCGTTCATGATGCCGTAGTTGGCGTCGAAATAGGCGTATGTATGGGGAACCTGTGGGATAAAACCCAGAGGCACGTTGGCGGGCACGCCGGGTGTATCGTACCCAGGTCCGCGATCCCGGGTGGCGATGCGCTGCGTCTCGCCGGCGCCCCACTGGGGCTTGTAATCCAGAGCGCAGTGGGAGTAGAAAACCGGTCGAAGCGAGCCGGGCTTATGGTCCAAGGCCGGCACGTAAATCAGCCGTGCGTCGCCCAGCCCGTCGTCCGAATGAGACACCATGACCGAGCCGTCGGCGGAGGCCTTTTTGCCTGTCAGTGTGGTCGTGCATGCCCAGGTCGGTACCGCGATGCTCAAGCAAACGATCACCGCAAACACAAGAACGCTTCGTTTCATGACCCCTCCCCCTCATTGATCAGAATTTGGTTCTGCGGGTTAAATTTGTACGATAGACAGCATAGTGAGTCAAGGAAATAATCACCATAGAATATGCGGATGATCACAGTGGGGGTGCATCTGAATGTCGTCCTTTCGAGAGGGTGGGGCATGGATCACCCTGTTACTCTTTTTTCGTATCAAATAATCCTATCTGGTTCCCAAGACGCACCTGGATGGCATCTGATTTGTACCTGTCCGGCTCAAATATCATAATGAATAATGACCCCCCGTAGAGAAAATGTCCCAGCTCCTCTCCTCTTTTAACCGGTACCGGCTTTGTGATATTTTGAAACTTACTTTCAAAGACAATTGAACTTATCGTGTTCAGCAGTTTTTTGAATTCAGGATTGCCTGCATACGCGGCCTTCAAGTCGTTGATTGAACCTTGACAGGGGCTATCTGCGCTGTCATTTGATGCCCGGGCATATGAACATGCAAAACCGGAACAGATGATAATGCAAAAGAGTCCAACAACAAAGCGCCTTGGTGTAGATCGGTCCATCTGTTTTGTAAGACATTGCTTTCGAGGTGTTGGAAGTATAGGGGGGCTGTTTTTGTTTGTCAAGGGCAACCGGATGCTTGTCAACAGAGCCAGATAAACTCCTTCTTCGTGAACCAACCGCCCGGGCCACCTGAACCGCACCCATCTCAAAGTCATATCTGAGGGGCGGCAGTTCACCGGCCATTACCGGGATCAGGTTGAACCCTTTATGAAAGGGGAAAAACGGTACTGGTGGTTCAGCGACCGGGAGATCGCGAACCATGCGAAGACGGAGCAGAAACTCGTTCCCCCTTAGGAGAGGTGCTCTGTTGAATGCTCCAGAGTCTGCAGGATCCAGGAATTAAGACTCGATCCCGATTTCTTCGCGGCGACATAAACCTTGCGGTGCAGATCCGGCGGAATGCGAACCACGAATTTGCCGGTCAACGGCTTTTCCGGTTCCTCCCCGCGTTTGGCGCAAAACGCCAGATAGTCGTCGACCGATTCTTGGAAGGACTCCTTGACCTCATCGACGGTTTTTCCCTGGAAGGTGATCACATCGCGAAGCCCGATCACCTCGCCGTGAAAGATGTCCGCCTCGTCGTCAAATTCGACCTTTCCCGTGTAGCCCTTGTATTGCATCATGGTCTGATACCTCCTTCTTCCAGAAAACGGCGAACGGACTTGACGGCCCCCCGGTTGGTCTCCTTTTGAGGGTGGGGCCGGTGGAAGGTGGCCCTGATGCCGTTGAGGACAAAACGGATCCGCGAGCCGCTTCCCTCGTCCCGTTCCGCTCCAATGGCCATCAGCATTGCCTCGATGTCCGCCCAGTTGATGTTGGAACGAACAGGGTCGGCGAAGATGGCGCGGAGAGTTTTCTGATGCTTGCCGATCATGGGCGTATGATATCAGATAATAGTATCATGTCAAGCCACAACAGCTTTTTTACTGCAATTCAGACACTAATGAGGTCTGGAAGGTGAGCGAGAGGGTGAAGGCGTGAAAAATATTCAGCGTCCTAGTTGTTGGGGAGCCGTTACGGTGCCGGGGGTGCACATTGCAGGGAGAGCGTTTTGAGGGATA
>JAHIMW010000057.1 GCA_018896355.1 Pseudomonadota bacterium | reverse complement strand
ATGTAGGCGATGTTCGGGTCGCTGAGCGCGGAGAGGACCTTCTGCCGGACGCCCATTATTTTTTCATTGAAGACGGCGCCTTTCGTCCTCAGGATCTTCTTTCCCCCCTCGATAAGAACTTCCCGGCCGTCCGCCTGCTCGATGAGGCGGTTCAGGTCCACCGCGATGAAGTCGATCACCTTCAGGCGGAGCGCCTCTTCGGCGGTAATCGACTCGCTCTTCCGAACCGCCTTCTCGACCCACGCTTCATTCCGGGCCCTCTTATTGGCGATCCCGCGGACGTAGGCGACGGCATCATTCTCGACCTTTTCGCCCATCGTCTTGTCCAGGCCGCCGCCGATCCCCAGTCCGACGGGATGCGCCGCACCGATGTTCGTCCCCGGCGCCATCACCGCGATATGCGCGGCCACCGTGATGATGACCCCGGCCGACGCCGCCCTCGCCCCGGAGGGCGCGACGTAAACGATAACGGGTAGCGGTGCGTTCAGAATTCCTTTGGCAATGTCCCGCATGGCCAGATCGAGGCCGCCCGGCGTATCGAGACGGATGATCAACCCCTCCGCACCGCTCTTCGCGGCCTCGCCGATGCTCTGGACGACGTACTCGGCAATGGGCGGAGTGATGGCGGCGCTGATTGTGATCACGTCGAAGACGGGCGCCTTGTCCGCCGCCCGCAGATTCTGCCCGGGCAGCATCATACCGATGAACAGCACGGCCGTCACCGCGACCGCGCGGATCATTTTTTGCAATATGGCTCTCTTCATTTCACAGGACCTTCCTTCCATTCATCCATGTCACGTCCCCTCCCGAAGGAGCTTCATGATCGCCTGTACATCCTCCCACACCTGCTTCTTCGCCCCCTGGTTCCGAAGAAGATAGGCCGGGTGGTAGGTCGGCATCAGGGGTATCCCCTGGTAGCGATCGAACCGGCCGCGCAGCACGGAGATGGGCGCCTCCGATTTGAGCAGGGTATGCGCCGCAAAGCTCCCGAGGGCGCAGACGACCCGCGGGCGGATCGCCTCGATCTGCCGGATCAGAAACGGTTCGCAGGCTGCAATCTCATCCGGCAGCGGATTCCGGTTCCCGGGAGGCCGGCACTTCAGGATGTTGCAGATATAGACATCCTCCCGTTTCAGCCCCATCGCGGAAATGATCTTCGTGAGCAATTGCCCCGCGCGACCCACGAACGGCCTTCCCTGCGCATCTTCGTCCGCCCCCGGCGCCTCGCCGACAAAGACCAACTCCGCACGGGGATTCCCCTCGCCGAAGACAAGCCGGTGACGGAAAGCGCCGAGCGGACAGCGCCGGCAGTCGCCAAGTTCTGCAAGAACCGGATCCAGAGCGGAATCTTCCACCCCGAAACTTTCCACGGACGGCTCCGGTGCACCAGCGGCGGGCATTTCGACGCCGCCTTTTCCCCGGGACAGATAGCAGAGGGGTTTTCGCAAATCCCCGTCCAGACGCACCCTCTCCGCCAGGGACCGGACCAGGCCGAGGAGCTCCTTCCTTGGTTCCTCCTCAGCGCCCATCCCTGATCCTTCCACCTTCCCTCATTTTCCTTACGCGGTCCAGGATGACGCCGGCCACATCCATTTTGTCCATCAATGGAAACACCTCGACCCCTCCCTCCCGGTCCAGGATCGAGATCACATTCGTATCTCCCCGGAAGCCGGCCCCGGGTTCGGTCACGTCGTTGGCCACGATGAAATCCATTCCCTTTTCAGTGAGTTTTTTCCGGGCGTTTTCGAGCAGATGATCCGATTCCATCGAGAATCCGACCACTATCCGGTCGCCCTTACGGCTCGCAATCTCGGAGATGATGTCGGGATTCCGTTCCAGTTGGACGGTCAGTAACCCCTCTTTTTTCTTGATCTTCACCGGCTCGCAGACGGCCGGCCGATAATCGGCCACCGCGGCGGCCTTGACTACTACCGTGGCCGCCTCCATGCGCGCCGCTACGGCGTCACGCATCTCAACGGCCGTCCGGACCGGGACGAAGGCGACGCCCCGCGGCGCAGGAAGTGCAGTGGGCCCGCTGACCAGCGTCACAGCGGCGCCCCGCCGCCTCGCCATCACGGCCAGCGCATACCCCATCTTTCCGGAGGAGTAGTTGCTGATGAACCGCACCGGATCAAAGGGCTCCTGCGTCGGACCGGCCGTCACGAGAATATGCTCTCCCTGAAGATCCTTCGGAGTCAGAATCGACTCGATCTCCTCCGCGATCTCCGACGGTTCGGCGAGCCGCCCCTGCCCCTCAGCGCGGCAGGCCAGTTCACCGAACCCCGGCTCCAGGATCACATGGCCGCGCAAGGCCAGGCGGGCAAGATTCTCTTTCACAACGGCGTTCGCGTACATTTTAGCGTTCATCGCCGGGCAGATCAGAACCGGGGCGTCAGTGGCCAGCAGAACCGTGGTCAGCAGGTCGTCGGCCAGACCGGCGGCCATCTTGCCGATGATGTTCGCCGTTGCGGGCGCGATGACGACCTGTTCGGCGAATTCGGCAAGCGCGATGTGGCCGATTTCAAAGTCCCCCGGTACCCAAAACAGGTCCGTGGCGACCGGATTTCCCGACAGAGTCTCGAAGGTGAGCGGCGCGACGAACTTGCAGGCATGGTCGGTCATGACCACCCGAACCTTCGCCCCGCGTCGGACCAGTTCCCGAACCAGTTCGGCGGCCTTGTAGGCGGCGATACCGCCGGTCACCCCCAGAACGATTCTTCTATCCTTAAGCATAAGAGGTCTCCTCAACGATGGGTATTTATAGCAAGGATGCCCGGCGATATCAAGCAATTCATGGGTGACGACTCCGTAAAAAGTCTTAAAAGTCGTGAAAATGGGACGGCTTCGTAAAAAGTCCGCAGGCAAGGCGCGCGAATCCTGAGGAATGAGGCGTACTTTGGTGTACGCCGCAATAAGCCTGCCCCTGCGAAAGCAGGGGAGGGATGAAGCGCAACGCAGCATCCGGACTTTTTACGTAGCCGTTATGGTTCCCGTCCGGAAATGGTTTTTGACCTTGCAATGCGCCCGCAAAGTGGCTATACCTCACCTGTATTCATCCAGGAGGCTAAGGAGTCTATGCAAAGGAAATTCTGGTATTTCGTCGGGTTCCTCGTCCTGCTGCTCGCGGGCGGAGGCTGGTGGTTCTTCGTTACCGCCGGGGAAAGCGGCAATCCCATCATTGAGATCGGCGCGGAGGCTGCCGTCATCGGCCGGCAGAAGGCCCTGAACGTCACTTTCGCAGATTCGGGCCGGGGTCTTCGCCGCACCGAGATCGTCATCACCCAGGACAATCAGCCACACGTCCTTTCCTCCATCGATTACCCGGAAGCGGGCATCCTGCGCAAGGAGGTCTCGGTTGCGGTGGACGCTTCCGTGTTGAAACTCCATGACGGACCGGCCACGCTGACCCTTACCGCCGTCGATCACAGCGTCTGGAAGAACCGGACAACGGCGGTCCGGCCCGTTCAGATCGATCTCCTCCCGCCCCAGATCTTCCAGCTCAATACGCAGAACCACATCAATTCTGGAGGAACCTGCGTCGTTGCCTATCGATTGTCGGAAGCGGTTCCCCGGACGGGCGTCCTGGTCGGTGATCAATTCTATTCCGGCTACCCGGTCACGCTGGCAGGGAAACCCGGTTACGCGGCCTACTTTGCGCTGCCGCTGGATGCATCGCCGGGCGTCCCGCAGATCCGCATCATGGCCCGGGATCATGCCGGAAACGAAACGGTGAACGGCACCCCGAACCTGATCAAGAAACGGAAGTTCCGTATCGATACGATGGTCCTTTCGGACGGTTTTCTCGGGCAGAAGATGCCCGAATTCCAGGCGGCCATCCCGGAGCTGCGGGGAAAAACGCCCATCGAAACCTTCGTTTACGTAAACACCGTGCTGCGCGCCGACAATCTCAAAACCATCCAGTCCGTCTGTCTGAAATCGGAACCACGGCAACTCTGGCAGGGCACCTTTCTCCGGATGAAGAACGCCGCCCCGATGGCCCTTTTCGGTGACCACCGGACCTATCTTTACGGCGGGAAACCGGTTGGTGAAAGCCTTCACAACGGCGTCGATCTCGCATCCATCGTCCATGCCCCGATCGAAGCCGCGAACAGCGGGATTGTCCGCTTCACCGGGCTGCTCGGGATCTACGGCAACGCCGTCATCATCGACCACGGTCTGGGACTCTCGACCCTCTACGCACACATGAGCGGCATCCAGGTCAAACCGGACCAGACCGTCAAGCGCGGAGAGGTCATCGGTCTCTCCGGCGCGACCGGTCTTGCCGGCGGGGATCACCTTCACTTCGGCGTGGCGATCCACGGCCGGTTCGTCGACCCGCGCGAATGGTGGGATCCGCATTGGATCGCCGACAACGTGACGAAGAAGCTGGAGGCGGGTTACTAAGAGGCTGTTCAAAAATGTCCGGATGCAAGGCCCCCGAAATCCTGAGCCGTGAGGCGTACTTTTGGGTACGTTGAACGGCAAAGGATGAGGGAAACGCAGCAGATGGGCGTTTTTCAACAGCCTGTTAAGACTTTCCGATATCGCGGTGGGCTACATGCACCGGATAGTCCTTCTCCGCAAAGTAGGCGCCCAACAGGTTGGCCATCACGACGGAGCGGTGATGGCCGCCGGTGCAGCCGAGGGCGATGTTGAAACGGGACTTGCCCTCCTTTTCGTAGAGGGGGATCAGAAACGCCATCAGATCAAACAGTTTCGTGACAAAGGTTCGACCGCCTTCCGACTCCAGAACATAATCGCGCACACGGGAATCATGGCCGTCGCAACTGCGCAATTCCTCCACGAAATGGGGATTGGGCAGGAAGCGGACGTCCAGGACCATGTCGGCGTCCGCCGGCAGCCCATAGCGATAGCCGAAGGAGGTCACATGGATCGCCAGGCTCCTTGCCGAAGAGGATCGGAAATGCCGCTGAACGACATCCTTGAGCTGATGGACGTTGCAGGAGGTGGTATCGATGACCCTGTCGGCCATCTGTCTCAACGGGGCGAGTTTTTCCCTTTCCAGTCGGATGCCGTCCATAATTGAACCGAGTGGGACGAGAGGGTGGGTGCGCCTCGTCTCGCTGAAACGGCGCAGGATCGCCTCGTCGGCGGCATCGAAAAAAAGGATCTCAATCCGAAAGCCTTTTTCCTTGAGGCGGACGAAGATCCGCGGGTACTTTTCCAGGAATGCCTGCTCCCGGAGATCCATGACCATGGCAACCTGCGAGATCTCCTTGGCCGGATTGGATTGGATCTGCAGAAACTTCGAGAGCAGAACCACAGGCAGGTTGTCGACGCAGAAAAAGCCGATGTCCTCCAGCGCCCGCAGGGCGGTACTCTTGCCGGAACCGGAAAGTCCCGTGATGATCACCACGCGAAGTTGCTTCATTCGGATCCCCCTTTGGCCGGATGTACATAGTGCTGAGGACTGAGCACTTAGCACTCGGTACTTGGCACTTTTTTTACACTCAGTACGAGACCTTTGAATTTCTGCACTTCCTGTCATTGCGAGGAGCGGAGCGACGAAGCAATCCGACGCAGTCGTTGCGAGGGCTTCCGCCCGAAGCAATCTCATCAATACAGTAAATTATGGGATTGCTTCATCGGCCTTTGGCCTCCTCGCAATGACAAAGGGCGCGTTTTTCAAAGGTCTCGGTACTATCTTTTTCTCAGCACTTCGCTCTCAGTCCTCTGCACAATGTTTTCCGATGATTTGACCGAAAGAGGGCGAATATAACCCGTCACCCGTTCGGCCACCCGCCGGGGATCAACGTCCGCCGCAAGATCCCTGGAGGAGAGTGAGACTCCGACAATCTCTTGAAATGACTCTCCTTCTCGTACTGCATTTCGTTCGAACCCACGGACAAGCCGGACGAGTACGTCCACACGGGTTTCCTGAAGGAGGCGCGCCGTTCCGAGCAGATCTGCCGCCCGGAGAACCCCCCGACCCCGCAGGGCAATCCACCCCCCGGTTCTCTGATGGCCCCGCCCATAAACGGCGTCTCCCCTTCCCTCCAGAACGACGGCATCATCCGCCACCCAGCGATTGCCTTTGCCCATGAGGGCAAGACCGCAGGCGGTTTTGCCGATCCCGCTTTCACCCAGGAGCAGAACACCGAGACCCCAAATCTGGACGAGAACGCCGTGGACCATGACCTGCCGCTCGCCCCTCTCCCGGAGCAGGCCGATCAGACGGCTGTGGAGCAATGAATCGTCGTAGCACGACGAAAAGATGGGCGTCTCCGCCCGTTCCGAAAATTGCCGAAGAAAACCGGTTATCCTTTGCGCTGACAGGGCCAAACAGGTGATATTCCGCAAGAGCGATGGGGGAACAGATCTATCCCATCCGTTTTCATAAGCCCCATCCGTCGCGGCCGGCGGAATGATCAGCATGGAATGCGGGAAGGGCGTCATGGCATAACCGGATTCTCCCCCGGCATACCGGAGCAGATAACTGACGGATCCAAGGGCGCCGGAAGGTTCCACAATTTCCGTAATCCCAAGTCTCTCCCCGTATGTCAGGATCTCTTTTACCGTTACGGGCCTCATCTGGAGCCCCTCGATTCAGATCACGTTTCGTCGTCTTTTTCGGCGATAATCCGGAAGAGATCCTCATGCATCTCCGTTTCCAGCAGGTTTTTTCGGAAGTTCGCATCCTTCAGCATTCGGGAGATCTTCGCCAGCATCTTGAGATGGTGGCCCGCCGAGTTCTCGGGCGCCATCAGTAAAAAAAAGAGATGTACGGGCTTTCCGTCCATCGCCTCGAAGGCGATCCCTTCCCGACTCCTGCCGAAAGAGACTACCATCTCTTCGAGTCCCGGGAGTTTGCCGTGGGGGATGGCGATCCCGTCACCGATGCCGGTGCTCCCCAACCTTTCCCTCTCCAGGAGAACATGCAGCATCGCCTCGGGATCAACGTTGATCCTTCCCTGTGCAAAAACCCCCGCCAGTTCCGCAAGCGCATCCCGCTTGTTTCCTGCCTTCAACTGCTCAAGAACGAACTCGCGCTTGAGCATATCTGTGATTTTCATGCTTTATCCTCAAACCTCAATGGCTGATCTCCATCAGCGCAAATTTTCCATCCTCACGCCGATAGATGACGTTGACATTTTCGGTGGACGAGTCGCGATAGATCACAAACCGATTTTTCGTGGTTTCCATTTCCAGGACTGCGTCATCAATCGACATCGGCGTCAAAACCACTTTACGCGTCTCGACCACCTGGGCATCTGGCGATTCCTCGCCCTCTTCCGTAACAGATTCTCCGTCAAATTCTCCGCTTCGGGAAGGACTGGTCTTGAAACCGCGCACCTTTTCCTTCCTTTTTTTGAGCTGCCGCTCGATCTTTTCGATGGCGTTGTCGATGGCCAGATGCATATCCTTTTCTTCTTCCTTGCCGTAGACATTCAACCCGTTCGCCATCAGATTGATTTCCGCCATACTCCGAAACTTTTCAACCGACAGGATAACTCGGGCATCCACCGGATTATCGATATATTTCTTCAGTTTTTTCAGTCTTTCTTCCACATATTCCTTCTGCCATGTTTCCCCCTCCGCATTCCTGAATGTCACAGAAATCTTCATAATCGGTTCCTCCCGTTTCTGATTTCGGGGGACATGATGCCGCATCGTGTCCCCCTGCATGATGCCGCATCGTGTCCCCCTGCATGATGCCGCATCGTGTCCCCCTGGACCGGAGCGGCAAAGCCGCAGACTATACGGATATCTCTTTACCTTGTCAACGCTTTTTAAAAATATTTCTTCCGCATGGAAGAGGGCAGGATTCCCATCATCTCCCTGTATTTCGCAACCGTCCGCCGGGCGATAGAGATCCCTGAATCCCCAAGACGCGCGACGATGACCTGATCGCTGAACGGTTTTCGGGGATCTTCCTTGCCGATGATCTTCCGGATATCATCCTGGACGCTCTTGGATGAAACGTCGCCGCTTCCGGGCTTTCGAATACCGCTGCCGAAGAAGTATTTCAGCTCGAAGAGACCCCGCGGCGTATGCATGTATTTATTCGTTACGACCCTGCTGATCGTGGATTCATGCATCTCCACGTCATCGGCGATCTCCCGCAGGATCAAAGGCTTCATGGAGTTGATTCCCCGTTCAAAAAATTCCCTCTGAAACCGGACGATGCTCTCGGTAACCCGGTAGATCGTCTTCTGCCGCTGCTGAATGCTTTTGATCAGCCAGGTTGCCGACTGGACCCGCTCCTTGATATACTTTTTCCCGTTTTCCTGCTTCACCCCGGCTTTCATTCCGCCCATGATCTCCCGGTAAAAATTGCTGATCCGGAGTCGCGGAAGCCCCTCGTCGTTCAGAACGATCTTGTAATCATCTCCGCTCTTGAAGACATAGACATCGGGAACGATCGCCTGGATGCGCTCCTCATTGTAGATGCTCCCCGGGTGGGGATCCATATGGCTGATGATCACTACGGCCGCCAGAACGTCATCGATGGACACTTTCAATTTCCTGGCGATCTGTGGATAATTCTTGACTTCAAGATCCTTGAGATGGCCAAGGATAATCCGCTCCACAAGGGAACGCGCATTCCCCACCATCTTCGCCTGGATGAGCAGGCACTCCCGAAGGTCGCGGGCCGCAATCCCGACGGGATCGAATTCCTGAATCTTTTTCAGCACCTCTTCTACAAAGTCCGCCGTGACCTTCTCCTGGACGCAAATCTCATCCAGTGTGGCAGCCAGATAGCCATTCTGATCCAGGTTGCCGATGATCTGTTCGCCAATGCGGTACTCAGCCTCGGTAAGCTGAGAAAGAAGGAGCTGCCACATCAGATGGTCCGTAAGCGAGCTTTTCACGACCAGAAGATTGTCCCAGGAAGGAGCGGTCCCCTCTTGCCGATCGTAGGTGACCCCCATCGGCCCATAGTCTTCCAGATAGCCGTCCCAGTCGAACTCCTCCCGACCGTCCCCTTCGCCTGTCAGCTCCCCTGTCCGCTCGACCGTTTTGCCCTCTTCCCGATCGCCTTCCTCGGTCTGTGCGGGTTCAATCTTTTTTTCGGCTTCTGGGTCCTCATCGGAGACGACCTCTTCCAGCAGCGGATTTTCCTCCATCTCCTGGTTGACCATGTCAACCAGATCCAGTCGCGACAGCTGCAGGAGTTTGATCGCCTGCTGAAGCTGCGGCGTCATGATCAACTGCTGGGTCAGTTTCAGATTTTGTCTTAGTTCAAATGCCACGTTTCGACTGCTTAGCCTTCCATTACCGATCAGAATTTGAAATCGTCGCCGAAATAGATCTTCCTCGCGATCTCGGAGCCTGCGATCAATTCCGGCGTTCCCTCCACAAGGACCTTCCCCTCGTTGACGATGTAGGCCCGATCGCAGACGGAAAGGGTCTCCCGGACGTTGTGGTCGGAGATGATGACCCCGATCCCCTTCATCCGCAGCCGGGCGATGATCTTCCCGATATCCGCCACCGCCAGCGGATCGATCCCTGCGAAAGGTTCATCAAGAAGAATATATTTCGGCGAGGTGACGAGCGCCCGCGTGATCTCCACCCGCCTCCGTTCGCCTCCCGACAGAGAATAGGCTTTGTTGTCAGCTATTTGGGTTAAATCCAACTCCGCAAGAAGCAGGTGGAGACGCTCCTCTTTCTCTTCCGGGACCAGCGGAAGCGTTTCGAGGATGGCCATGATGTTCTCTCGCACCGTCAGTTTCCGGAAGATGGAGGGCTCCTGCGGCAGGTAATTAAGCCCCTTTCTTGCCCGCACATACATCGGACTGCGGCTCAGATCCTCACCATCGAGGAAAATCGCCCCCCCATCCGGTTTAATCAGCCCGACGATCATGTAGAAGGTCGTGGTCTTCCCTGCGCCGTTCGGTCCGAGGAGGCCGACCACCTCGCCGGGATTAATCTCAAGGTGGATCCGATCGACCACCCGTCGCCGGTTGTAGATCTTGATCAGGCCTGTCGCCGTCAGTTTTCCCATGAAAAGATCCCATGAACCCGACTGGAATAGGTCACCGTTTTTTCGTCTCCCCGGGATAGATTGTGGCCGTCACGCGCTGGCTCTCCGCGCTTTCGACCACCCCTCTGTTTTCGTTCAGGAATATGACGATTCGGTCTCCCCGGATGATGTTGTCGCCCTCGCGCAGGACGGCGCTGCCCGTCATCGTGATCTTCTGGGCATCCTGTTCGAAGACGGCCTCCTCTCCGGTAACGACCCGCTCGCCCTCCGTGATCGTAACGCGCCCCTTTGCCTCCACCCTTTCCAGATTCCCCGTCCCTCCGCCCCTTCCCTCCACGGTCGACCGCCCGGGCTTCTTTTGATCATCCCTGTAATAAAGCGTCAGGCGTTCGGCGCGGATCGTCCGGGCGCCTTGCGTAGCCACGGCATTGCCGGAAAAAACGACCATCCGTTTCTCGTTGTAGGCATCCAGGCGGTCGGAGACGATCTGAATCGGCTGATCCTTTTCGATCCCGGGTTTCTGTTTTGTCTCGCACCGAACGTCCCCCGGCGGATAGAGGATCGTCATCAGAACGCCGATGCAGAAGATGATTCGGAAGATACTTTTTAACATCTTATTTTTCCTTCCGCCACATGGGGACACCTTGCCGCAAGGTGTCCCCATGGCTCGCCCGAATCTGCGAAAGCAACGTTATCTTGCTCTCGTCCAGATGAAAGATCATCCCCACGCCGCTGATTCGGACATTCCCGTTTTCCATCGTGACGGGTCGGTCTGTTTCGATCCGTCGGGCGGCATTCCGGTACCGCAGACGGTCCGTCGCAAAGCGATCCCCGTTTCCCGAAACGATGCCGACATTCCCGTCGATTTCCATGTCCCGCGACTGGGTATGGAGACGCCCCTGATCGCCGTTCATTACGAAGGTTCGACCGTCCTTCATCAGCAGCCGGACTGTAACCTTCTCAAAGAGGGCCAGGTTCTCTTTCTTCAGATAACGCGCCGTATCCGCGGTAATCTCCCATTTCATACCGGAATCCCCGACCTCCGTATAACGGACATTTTTGATCTGCAGATCAACCTTGTCCGCCATGATCTTCAGGAGCGTCTTTTCCGGCGCCACTCTGAGGCCGATCACGAAAACCACGGCCAGGGACAGAATCACCGCCAGGATCGCAACGATGAGCACCGTTTTTCTTTTTGTCTTACTGCGGACATGATGCTGCATCGTGTCCCCGTCATGATGCTGCATCGTGTCCCCGTCATAATGCCGCATCGTGTCCCCCTTGACCACCCTGCGTTCTTCCGTACTTGCCTGAACATTTACCATCCGCACCCGCGGATGTAAAGGTCAAACGTCGCCGGGGACATGATGCCGCATCGTGTCCCCCTAGTACCATGTAACTCTTAAATACTCGCTCAAATCAATCCCCTACCCCCTAGCGGGGGAGGGTTAGGGTGGGGGGGAGAGTTGCTACGAAGACGCCAGATTGTTGGCTCACCCGCCCCCTGACCCCCTCCCGTCAAGGGAGGGGGATATACAAAAGAAAAAGCGTTACAAGGTACTAGGCCATCTCATGCAAATTCATATCTCACGGCCACATCCGACCATCGGTTCTGCGCCTTGAGTATCACCTCGCACACCTCTCGAACAGCCCCCCGGCCGCCAGGATGATGCGTCACATAATCGGCGATCTGCCGGGCCTCCAATACGGCGTCGGCCACGGCCACGGAAAACCCCGCCCGCCTGAGGAGCGGGATATCCACCACATCATCCCCGACGCAGGCGGTCTCCTCCGGGGCGATTTGCCTCCGTTTGAGAATCTCTTCAAAGACTTCGGCCTTGTTCCAGATCCCTTGATGAACCTCGGCGATCCCCAGATCGGCGGCGCGATGTTCGACCACGCGTGATTGCCTTCCGGTCAGCAGCACCACGCCGATTCCGTATCTCATCAGAATTTTCAGGCCATGGCCGTCCCTCACGTCGAACTGCTTGCTCTCCAGCCCCGCATCGTCGATGACGATTCGGCCATCGGTCAGAACCCCATCCACATCCAGGATCAGGAGTTTCACCCTGCGGATCTTGTTCAGAAGTCTCTCTTCGGTCACCTCTTCAACCATGTTACCCCTCATTTCTATTGGACGGATTCAGTCCTGTTTTGCACGCACCGCCGCATCGATCTTCTTGAGCGTCGCAAGAAGCTCCGGCAGGCTGTCCAGGGCCAGGGAATTGGGCCCGTCGCAGAGCGCACAGTCCGGGTTTGGATGAACTTCAACAAACAGACCGTCGATCCCGGCCGCCACCGCCGCCCGGGCAAGACAGGGGACCATCCCGCGGTCCCCTGCCGAGGCATTACCGGCCCCTCCCGGGAACTGGACGCTGTGCGTGGCATCAAAAATGACCGGATATCCCGTCGCTCGCAGAATCGGGAAGGAACGGTAATCAACGACCAGATTGTTGTAACCGAAACTGACCCCCCGCTCTGTCAGCATGATGTTATGATTTCCGGCCGCCGCGGATTTCTCGGCGATATGGACGGCATCCCACGGGGCGAGAAACTGCCCCTTTTTGATGTTCACCACCTTCGCCCGGCGGGCGATCTCGACGATAAAGTCGGTCTGTCGGCATAGAAAGGCCGGGACCTGGAGGACGTCGAGGACCGCCGCCGCCGGAGCAATCTCCTCAAATCGATGGACATCGGAGAGAACGGGGATTGCGAACGCATCCCGGACCTTCTTCAGAATTTCAAGGCCCCGGGTCAAACCCGGTCCGCGGTAGGCATCACGGGAGGTCCGATTCGCCTTGTCGTAAGAGGCCTTGAAAATCAACTAAAAATGTACCAATCTCTTGAAGTGTGGATAAATTTATCAACCGCTGATTAATCAAGCATTTATTCCGTCCTTTTTTATTAACTTCCCGCCT
>JAHIMW010000056.1 GCA_018896355.1 Pseudomonadota bacterium | reverse complement strand
CACCCCTCCCTCCCCCGTCGAGGGGGAGGGATACAGGGAGGGGGGGCATTTTCGTATAAAAGGGGATGACGATGGGACTCTATGCGGACAGGGCGGGACGGATCGACAGCGAGAACGCGTTCAAGATGGGACCTTTAATCCGCCTCCTCGAGGAGCAGGGACGTGATGTGGTCCGATGCAACATCGGGGAACCCGATTTTCCGGTTCCCGCCTTCATCAAAGAGGAGGTCAAACGCCAGATCGACCTCGATAACACCCATTACTGCGACCCGCAGGGGATCCCCTCCCTCCGGGCGGCCATCGCAAGGCAGCTTTCGGAAACGCGGGGGATCCGCGCGGAGGCGGAGGTCTTCAAGAACCTCAACATCAACTACTTCTCCTGCACCGCCGCCTACAACCAGGAGGGGGTGCGCCTCGGGCTGGAATCCCCGGAAGGTCCGGTCGCGATCCGGAAAATGGTGGACACCTTCCATATGCGCCGGGACCTGGTCGTGGAGGGGCTGAACGCCATTCCGGGGATCCGTTGTCTGAAGCCGAAGGGGACCTTCTATGTCTTTCCCAATGTGGAAGGGGTCTGCCGCAACCTCGGCATCATGGAGGCTTTTGAAGCCCTTCCGGAGAAGATCCGGCGGGAGACGAGTCCCTCGACCCTGCTGCAGATGTTCCTGTTGTTTGAGCACGGCGTGGCGACGCTGGACCGGAAATCGTTCGGCCGGATCGGCGCGGCGCCGTTTCACTACCTGCGGCTTTCGATCGCCACCGGCACGGAGGATTTGAAGAAGGGTGTGGAGCGGATTGCGGCCTGCGCCGCGGATCGGGAGGGGTTCCGGCGCTTCTTCGCCGCCGGGGAGCATTTTTTTTAGACTACCCGACCAGCGGCAGAGTGACCCGCACGAGGTCATCGGAGGCGCGGCTGCGGGTCATCCCCAACTTTTCGCAAAGCGCGGTCATGCGGCCGTTCGTCGGTTCAAGAAATCCGTAGAATTCCTTCAGCCCGCGCTCCGCGGCGATCCCGATCAGCACATCCAGGAGCTTGGATGCCAGCCCCCGTCCCTGAAAGTCGTCGTGAACGATTATTGCAAATTCCCCGGCGGCGCCGTCGGCTTCGATCGTGAGGCTTCCGACGCCGACGATCCGTTTTTTCCGATCCGTCCGCGTTTCGGCCACGATGGTCATATCCCGATCGTAGTCAATGTGGCAGGAGCGCACATGCATCGCATGGCTGATATTCTTGAGGCTCTGGTAGAAGCGGGAGCGGATGGTCGCCTCGGAGACGGTGGTGAGCATTTCGTGTTCGAGCGGCTCATCCTCGGGACGGATCGGGCGGAGGATCACCTCGGTTCCGTCTGTCAGACGCCAGGGGGCCACGTACCGCGTCGGATAGGGGGTGATCACCAGGTGGGCGTAGGGTGATGCCTTTTCGGTGAAGACATTCGGGTCCAGAAGGATCCGCGCGTCCAAGGCGATAGCCTTCCCCTGGCAGATGGCGAGGGGATTGATGTCCATCTCCCGGATCTCGGGGAAATCGATGATCATTCGGGAGAAACCGACCAGGATCTTTTCTAATTGGCGCATATCGGCGGGAGGTTTCCCCCGGAAACCCTGGAGCATGCGGTAAACGCCCGTCTCCTCCATCAGCCGCCGGGCCAGGGTCTGGTTCAGCGGCGGCAGGCCGATCGAGAAGTCCCTGAGCAGCTCGACATTGGTTCCTCCGCTGCCGAACAGGATCACGGCGCCGAAATGGCGATCCTTCTTCGCCCCCAGGATGAGTTCGTAATCGATGTGCTCGACCATCTTCTGGACGGTTACGCCCCACACCTTCGCCTGCGGGGCGAACTGGCGGACCCCGTCGAGGATGCGCTGGTAGGCGGTCTTCAGCGTTGCCTCGCAATCGATGGCCGTGATGACGCCGCCCACGTCCTGGCGGAAAACGATGTCGGGAGAGGCCACCTTGAGAACCACCGGATACCCGATATCCAACGCAGCGGCCAGGGCGTCCTCGAGGGTGATTGCCATCCGGGAAGGGATGACCGGGATGCCGTAGTTGCGGAGGAACTTCCGCGAGTCATCCTCCGTGAGGATTGAACATGCCTCCCGGTTGGCGCGCCGGATGAGGGCCTTGAGATGGTTTTTCGGCGGCGCTTCGTCCTGCGGAAGCTCCGCCGGCGTTTCATGCAGGAGTTCGAGGTTTCGCTCATATTGGGTCATATAAATATAGGCGCGGACGGCGGCCTCCGCCGTTTCATAGGCGGGGATCCCCTTCTCCACCATCCGCTCGCGTCCGCGTTGCACATCCCGCCCCCCCATCCAGGCCGTCAACAGCGGTTTGTCCGTCTTTGCCGTCACCCCAGCCAGGGCTTCCGCCAGCTCCTCGGCGGGGGCGAAATCCTGGGGGGTGTAGATGGCCAGCAGCCCGTCCACGCCGGGATCCTTCAGGCAGATCTCCGCGGCCTTCGCATACCGGGAGGTATCGGCGTCGCGGAGGAGATGGACGGGATTGCCCCGGTTCCAGCAAGGGGGGATGAGGGCGTCCAGATCCCGGATGGTCTGTTCGGAGAGGTCAGCCAGCTTGCCGCCGGCGCACAGCAGCTGCTTGTTGGCGATGATCCCGATCCCTCGGGCGTTTGTCATGATCGCCAGCCGCGGTCCCCGGGGGCG
This sequence comes from Pseudomonadota bacterium, assembly GCA_018896355.1. Classification (GTDB taxonomy): domain Bacteria; phylum Desulfobacterota; class Syntrophia; order Syntrophales; family UBA5619; genus UBA5619. The sequence goes on along the minus strand of JAHIMW010000056.1, from coordinate 1,249 downwards.
GTTGCGGGAGTACAGGACGCCGGCGGCGTTGAAGAGGTCCTGGGCCTCGCGGACCCGCACTACGCCAAGGCGGCGGAAGAGGGCGTCGTAGACCTTTTCCGGGCCGGCCATCGTGCCCGAATGGGTCAGGCCGGCGCAATCGCCGTCCTCCAGTATCGGGGGTTTGAGCAGGATGATGGGCTTGGTGCGGGCAAAGCAGCGGACGGCGCTGACGAACCGTTTCACATCGCCGACGATATCCTCCATGTAGAGGATGATGCTCTTCGTGTGGGGATCCTCGAACAGAAAATCGATCACATCCCCGAAATCCACGTCGATCGCGGAACCCAGTGAAACGGCCGTGCTGAAGCCGATGTGGGAGCTTATGCCCCAGTCGAGCAGCGTTCGGCCGAAGCTTCCCACGTCGGAGACGAAGGCGATGTTTCCCTTTTCCGGGCTCTCCCGAAGGAAGGTGGCGTTGAGGTTCACGGGGGGGCGCATGATTCCGAGACAGTTGGGGCCGACGATCCTCATGCCATAGGCTCTGTTGATTCGGAGGATCTCCTCCTCCAGGCGCCTTCCCGCTTCGCCCGTTTCCCGGAAACCGGCGGAAATGATGATGATCCCCCCCACGCCGGCTCGGCCGCAGGCGTCGACGAGGCCCGGGACCGTGGCGGCGGGGGTTGCAATGAGGGCCAGATCGATCGGTTCGGGGATGGCGCCGATTTCGGGAAAGCAGGAGAGTCCCAGGACCGTTTCCCGGCGCGGATTGATGGGATAGACCGTCCGATCACCGGAAGCGAGCGCGTTTTCCAAGACGGCCCGCCCGAACGTCCCTTCCCGTTCGGTGGCGCCGATTACGGCGATCGTCCGTGGATTGAAGATCTTCTGCAGATCACCCATGCCATTCTCTCCTTCGCGCGCGACCGCGATGGGGCCGGATGCAGTCAGTGATCTCCGGCTCTCCTTTTCAGAGGCACGACCACTTATACCATTCAGGGCGAATTTCAGAGGTGGTGGAGATAGTAACGATTGTAATGCGAAAATGCAAACATTTTTCGGACAAATCACCGGTGAAAAGGCAGTCGAACCATGTTATAAGGAGCCCGGTGGGGAAAATAGGTATCTGTCCCTATTTTTCTAATTTTAGAGGTAATTGCAAAAGTACCAATAAATTCCCTCCCCCCTGGCGGGGGAGGGTTAGGGTGGGGGGGAGCTTGCCGTGAAATCAGAATGTTGCAGATTCACCCACCCCCTAACCCCCTCCCGT
>JAHIMW010000055.1 GCA_018896355.1 Pseudomonadota bacterium | reverse complement strand
GAAGACCACCCCCTCACGTTCCGCCTGCGGATTGAGGAGCGATTTGCCCTCGGCATAGGAGAGGAGTTGTGCATGATCGAAGCCGTCTATGGAAAAGCGCTCCGCTACGACGGGCACACCTTTGAGGTCGAACTCATCGAGCAGTGTGCGGTAGGCCGTGGCCGAAAGATAGCGTTGCCGCGTGATGTCGAAGATGTTGAAGATGAAGATATCCTGCCCCTTCAGTCCGTAAACGTTCGATTGGATGCCGTAGCCGAGAACCTCACCCTGCATCGCGAGATAACTTCCCGTCCGGGCATGGTAGGCGCGTAGTTTCGCCTCAATGTCATATTGTCCGGCAAGTTTCCAGAAGGTCTGCTCGGGGGTCTCGCGAAACTCCCAGTTCCTGCCGCAGACATGGAGGCCCGCCTCGTCGAGGATAAACGAGCTCGATGTGCCGTCAACCTTCTCAGTGACGAAGAAAGACATGCCGGCAAAAGCGGCAAGGTCAAGGTTTTGCACCCGCTCCTCGTCGGTTTTCGGCACGCTGCCCGGGTAGGCGCCGACGACATCGCCGGCGATGGATGCCGGGATCGGCGGTTCGTAAAGGGTGATGCCGAGAATTTCGGTCACCTCGTCGCTCGCCGCATATTTCCCGGCCGGCAGCACCTCGTCGATTTTGAAAACAATTCCCTGCGACAAGGCGCCGCGAAACTTTTTGGTCCGCAGGCGAAACTTGTCCTGCCGCAAAAATTCGTACTGCGGCTGTTCGGGAAAGACCGAATCTATCTCGCAATAGACAACGAGCATTCCCGGCCTGATCTCCTGCGCCCTTCTCACCACGACCTGCCAACCTCCGAAGACCGCCAGTTCGATCGCATCAGCCTCCTCGATCGGCCGTATCTCGTCAACCTTCCGAATGGTTGCAAGTTTTCTCATTTCAGATGACCTGGCTGATGTGCATAGCCTTGAATTTGCCGCCGGAGGCCTTCGCTGCCTTCGCGAGCTGAATCAGGCAGCCGGGGCAGCCGGTCACGACAACGGCCGCACCCGTCTTTTCGATGTTGCGGCGCTTCTTCTCCAGAATCTGCGCCGCCGCATCGGGATAATCGATGTGGAAGGAGCCGGCGCCGCCGCAGCACACATCCGCCTCCTTCATCTCGACGAACCTGCCCGCCGCCTTCAGAAGCTCCCGCGGCGGCTGCGTGATCCCCTGACCCCGCACGAGATGGCAGGGATCGTGGTAGGTGAAGAGGGCGTCCACTCTCTGCCGCGTCAGGTAGCCGACCTTGGCGAGATATTCCGTCAGATCCATCACCTTGCCGCTGAAGGCCGCCGACCGGTCCCGCCATGCCGGATCGTCCGCAAAAAACGAGCTCAGGTGCTTGAGCGTGGCGCCGCAGCTTGCGCAGTCGCTGACGACGACCTCGACATCCTCGAAAAGCCGGACGTTCTCCCGGGCCAGGGCGAGGAATTCTTCGCGCAGGCCGTGGGCGAGATGGGGCAGGCCGCAGCAGACGTTCTGCTTCACCAAAAGGGAGGTGGTGGTCTTCAGGATGTCGCGGGTCTGGGCGGCGGCCTCCGGAAACATCATCTCCATCCCGCAGCCGCGGAAACAGGCCACCTTCGTCTTGTCCGTCACCGTGACCGCGGAAGGCGGCGCCTTTTGGCCGAGGGCGGCCGGCCCTGCAAACGCGGCGAGAAAATGGGTCCGGGTGTACTCTTCCGGCGCCATGCCGTGCGGAAACAGGCCGTTGAGACCGGACCGGCGCAGGATCGACAGCGCGGCAGCCGCGGCCTTCACGACGCCCGGTCGCTTCAGGACGCCGCCGATGATCCGGTATTTCCCGTCCGCCCCGCCGGCGAGATCCGTCAGGTGCTGGCGGACATCGACCATCGCCTCATCGGTCGGAACCCTGGCCGGACAGGTATCGACGCAGGCCCGGCACAACAGGCAGAAATTGACGACGTCGAGGAGCTCCCTCGTCGGTTCGATGCCTCCATCGGCCAGCGCGCGGGCAATCGTATTCTTGCCCCGGGCGCCCGTCGCCTCGACGCCCTTCACCCCGAAGAGCGGGCAGACCGGCAGACAGGCGCCGCAGCGGTCGCAACGGCTGACCATTTTTCCGGCCTCCCGGAGAAGATCGTGATCATTTACATTATCCATTCAACACCTTATTCCTCACCAGATCTTCCCCGGGTTCAGGATGCCCTTCGGATCGAGGGCCGCCTTGACGGCCTTGAGGGTTCGGACGCCGACATCGCCCAGCGCGTTTGCGATGTAAGGCCGCTTGGTGATGCCGATGCCGTGCTCGCCGGAGAGTGTTCCGCCGACGGCCAGGGCCGCGGCAAAGATGTCGTCGACCGCCCGATGGACCCGCTCCGCCTCGCCCGGTTTGCCCAGGTCGTACAGGATGGAGGGATGGATGTTGCCGTCGCCGGCGTGGCCGTACACGGCGATCGGGAGCCCATGTTTTTCGGAGATCTCCCCGATGCGGCGCACCACCTCCGGGAATGCATCGCGGGGGACCGAGATGTCTTCGCCGACACGGTTCGGTGCGAGGGCGGCCACGGCGGAACTGAGCCCCCGCCGGAGGGCCCAGAGTTCTTCCGCCTCTTGCTGCGACCGGGCTGCGCGGAACGCGACGGCGCCGCACGCCTTCGCCGCGGCCTCTATCCGTTTCGTCTGGGTTTCGAGGGCCGCGTCGTCATCGCCATCGATTTCGATGATGATGCAGGCGCCGACCTCCGGATCGAGTTCCGTCTTGCGGTGGCGCGCCACGACCTCCAGGCAGGTTCGGTCCATGATCTCGGCCGCGGCCGGTACCACCCCTGACTGAAGTACCGTGTGGATGGTGCGGCAGCCGTCGTCGAGGGTGCGGAACATCGCCTGCAGCGTGCCGCGCCGCTTCGGCATCGGGATCAGCCGGAAGAGGGCCCGGGTGATGACGCCGAGGGTGCCCTCGGAACCGGTGAAGAGGCTCGTCAGATCATAGCCGGTCACGTTCTTGATCGCCTTGCCGCCGGTCCGGAGGATCGCGCCGTCGGCCAGAACCACCTCCAGCCCCATGACGTAGTTCTTCGTCACGCCGTATTTGACGGCCCTCATTCCGCCGGCGTTTTCCGCCACGTTGCCGCCGATGGTGGAGAATTTCCAGCTCGCCGGGTCGGGCGGATAGAAGAGCCCTCTTTCGGCGCAGTGGTTGTAGAGGTCGATCGTGCGGACCCCGGCCTCCGCCGTCACCATCATGTTCCGCTCGTCGAGCTCGATGATCCGCGTCATGCGGTCGAGGGCGAGGGAGATGCCGCCCTGGAGTGGGATGCTGCCGCCGGTGCGGCCGCTCGCGGCGCCCCTGGGTGTGACGGGGATTTCATGCTCGCAGGCGATGGCCATGACCCGTGACACCTCCTCCGTGGTCAGCGGCCTTACGACCAGGTTGGGTTTGCTGGCCGGCAGAAGCGGCACAAAGGAGGCGTCGTAGGAATAGCCGAAGCGGTTCAGCTCGGAATCGAGGACGTTCTCCGGCCCCACGATGGCGCGAATTTCCTGTTTGATCTCTTCTGGTATCATTCCCAAGGCCTCCTGTTCGGGCATCGTTTTACAGAAGCGAATGAAAAAATGCTATCATTCGAGGTAATTGCAAAAGTACCAATAAATCCCCTCCCTTGACGGGAGAGGGTCAGGGTGGTGGGGGAGCTTGCCGTAAAATCTGCATGTTCCGCTTCACCCACCCCCTAACCCCCTCCCGTCAAGGGAGGGGGGACATATTTTGAAGAGCTTTGCAATTACGTCATTCGACAATAACTTTCACCGCCTCCGAAGGCGCCTGCATCTTTGCTCCGCCATCCTCTTTTTCTTTCCGGCGGCTCCCCTCGTAGAGCTCGTACTCCAGAAGCCGGCACTCGATCGCGCTGTTGAAAAAAGGGATTCGCCTTTTCGTCCTTAGGCCGACCGATTTTCCCAGGGCGGCGTTCCCGGTGAAGATGTAGCCGCGGTATCCGCCGCACCGCTGCTTGAAGAAATCTCCGATCTCCCGGTAGAGGCCGATCAGACTTGGGAGATCGCCGGTCCGTTCGCCGTAGGGGGGGTTGAGGACGACGATGCCGCCCCGCTCCGGGATTGGCGTCTCGTTGAAGGGGCAGACGGAAAATTCGATTCGCCCCTCCACGCCGGCTGTCCGCGCGTTCTGTCTCGCCGCGGCGACCGCCTCCGGGTTGATATCCGTGGCGATGATCCTCGCCGCCGTCTCCTTTCCCGCCTCGTGCGCCGCCGCCCGGAGCGCCCGCCAGGCGGCCGGGTCGAAACCCTGCAAATGGATGAAGCCGTAGTTGCTCCGGAGGAGGCCCGGCGCCTTGCCCTCGGCGAAGAGTGCGGCCTCGATCGCGAGCGTCCCGCTCCCGCACATCGGATTGACGAAGCCCCTCCGGCCGTTCCAGCCGGTCGCAAGGATCACGGCCGCGGCGAGGGTCTCCTGCATCGGCGCCGCAAGGGGGATCTTCCGGTAACCCCGCCGGGAGAGCGGCTCGCCGGAGGTGTCGAGGTAGACCGCGACCTCGCTCCCCTTCCAGTAGACGTGCACGACCGCCCGGTTCCGGTCGGGTCCGGAGTCGGGCCGCAGGCCGCATTTTTCCTGCATCCGGTCGACAATCGCGTCCTTCGCTTTCAAGTTGACGAACCGGACGTCGTTGATTGCCGGGGTGTCCGCCGTCGAGGTTACACAGAGGTAGGCGTGCTCCCCCGTTGCATGGAGAATCTCCTCCCACGGGAGCTCCCGCAGGCCGCGGTAGAGGCCGTCCGGATTCTCCGCCGGGAAGGCCGCGATACGGAAAAGGATCCGGTGGCCCGTCCGGAGATGGAGGTTCATCCGCATCGTGTCGGCGAGCGTCCCCTCCGTCTCGACGGCCGCCTCCCCTTCCTCGTCGACGGGGAAGCCGAGGGCGCGGAGCTCCCCGGCAAGCCAGGGAGGAATCCCCTTGGGGCAGGTGATCAGGATCTTGCTTTGCCGTATCCAGTTCTTCATGGATTCATTTCACTCGCGGATTGTTCCCACCCAACGTGCGATTCTGCTTTCCGCCGTCCACGGGTTCCGGCCCGGCGGAGCTGCCGGTTATGTAACACAGAGCGCCGGAAATGCAAGGGAAAGAAAGGGGGCGGGGAGATCTCTGCTGCAAAGGACATGCAGCCGGTGAAGCCGGCAGAGAGAAGGTGTAAAAGTGATTCCGATTGACATTCCGGGGGGGCTTCCCTATGGTGGACCCCGATGTCTTCAAACGGATTACGGGAACCATTCATGAAACGGATCATCGTCCAGATATACGAAATCCAGGAGCCGCGGGAGGCGGAGCGGCTGATCGAGATGGGGGTGGAGCGCATCGGGAGCGTGATCCTCTCGCCGGATATGTTGAAGGCCCCCTCCGTGCGGGAGGTCGTCCGCCTGGTCCGCGGCTCGGGGGCGAAGAGCAGCCTGATCCCGCTCCTCGCGCGGGAAGACGACATCCTTCGCGCACTGGACTACCATGAGCCCGATTTCGTACATTTCTGCGAGTCGATCCCGCTCGATCCGGGAAAAAGTGCGCAGCGGGACGCCGTCTGCGCAGAGGCGATCCGCGTCCAGAAGCGCGTGAAAAAGGAGTTCCCCATGCTAGGAATCACCCGTTCCATCCCCATTCCCGAGCCGGGCCAGACCGATTCAGCCTCTGTCCAAAAGGCGATCCTGGAGATCGCCCGCACGCTGGAGCCGTACACCGACGGCTTCATGACGGACACCCTCCGGGGATACGGAGGAGATGGCAGCGTCCAGCCCGTGGCCGGTTACGTCGGCATTACCGGAGAGGTCTGCGACTGGGATCTGGCCGCCGCGCTTGTCGAGGCGAGCCGAATCCCGGTGATCCTGGCCGGGGGGATTTCGCCGGAGAACGTCCGCGAAGCCGTCGGCCGGGTCCGGCCCGCGGGAATCGACAGTTGCACGCAGACCAACGCCCGCGACAACCGGGGACGGCCCATCCGTTTCCGCAAGGATTTCGACCGGGTGGGTCGCCTCCTTGAGGAGGTTCAAAAGGCATAGGAAAAAGGGCAATCCGTGGAGTGGTCGGTGTTCCGTTCTTCAAATCTTCAAACGTCTGTCTTATAATACGCCTGTAATATCCGGCGGAAGCGGGGAGGGGTAACCAATGCGGAGGGCAAACCGGGAAATATTCGATAAGTCAACGATCCGGGCGCTCATGGAGGAGGCGCTCGTTTGTCGGATCGGGTTTTGCGACGACGGGTTGCCCTATGTCGTCCCGATGAATTTCGGTCTCGGGGAGAATTGCCTCTTTCTCCACTGCGCTACCGAGGGGCGGAAGCTCGACATCCTCCGGCAAAACGACCGGGTCTGTTTCGAGATGGATTTTCTGCGGGAAATCCGACAGGGGCCGGCATCGTGCGGGTGGGGCGCGCGCTACGAGAGCGTCATCGGCTTTGGCCGGGCGATCCTCGTCGATGATGCCGCGGAGAAACGATTCGCCCTGGACCGGATAATGGACCATTACCGCGCGCAGGGACCTTACGCCTACCCGGACGACATCCTTGCCAAAACGGCGATCATCCGGATAGAGATCGAGAGCCTTACCGGCAAGTGCCGCGAATAATATGGGGAGGGTGGCGTGTTTTTTCGTCCATTGACGCCGCTCCCGCGATTGTATAGAAAACGCACAGGAACGCGAATGGATTCGTCGAGGCGTTGAACCGATGGGTAACATGAAAGAGAACAATGTGCCTTTCTTCGTCATCCTGGCAATGGTGACGATCCTTTTCCTCTACCTATTGCAGCCCTTTTTCTTTCCGATCTTCTGGGCCGCCGTCATCGCCGGTGTCTTCAGGCCTCTCTACAGCATGATCAACGGGAAACTGAACCGCCCGAACCTGAGTACGGCGATTCTATTTCTCCTTATCGGGGTGATCATCCTGCTGCCTGCGGGGATCATCGGAACGCTCGTCTTCAAGGAATCCGCCCGGATCTACGCAACCCTGAGCCCCGACGCGAAGCACATGGACCGGAATCTCCAGCAGATGATCGACACGATCTCCGGCAATCCCGTCGCCCAGCTTTTCCAAATCAACGAGGAGATGCTGGTTGCGAAGACCACCGAAGTGGTGCAGGGGATAACGAAATACATCTTTGTCCACCTGAGGGATCTGACGCAGAATACCCTCGGCCTGCTGGTCAAATTCGCCATCATGCTCTACACCCTCTTTTTCTTTGTCCGCGACGGGGAGAGGTTCCTCCGTCTGGCTATGAAGATTCTGCCGCTGGGGCGGGGCCGGGAGAAGTTCCTCTACGAACGGTTCATCGTGACGGCGCGCTCTACGCTGAAGGTAACGCTGATCATAGGTGGCATCCAGGGGATGCTGGGGGGGGGCGTCTTTTTTGTGACGGACGTGGAGGGGGCTCTAATCTGGGGGCTTCTGATGATTCTGATGGCCATCGTCCCGTTGGTCGGTTGCTCCATCATCTGGGCGCCTGTCGGCATCCTGATGCTTCTGGCGGGTCATGTCTGGGAGGGAATCCTGATTCTTACCGTCGGGATCCTCGTGATCAGCACGGTGGACAACCTGCTTCGCCCCATCCTGCTCGGCCAGGATGTGGAGATGCACCCGCTGCTCATCTTCCTTTCGACGCTCGGAGGGCTCATCCTGTTCGGGTTTTCCGGGTTCGTCATCGGTCCCGTCATCACCTCCCTGCTGATCGCGATCTGGGAGATGTACGAGGAATTCTACCGCGGTAATTAGGGACAGAGCCCCTATTGTTTTCCCTGAAAACAATAGGGGCTCTGTCCCTAATTACCAGGCTTTCAGGAGGGTGTAAATCGCGGCGGCAATAAGCGCCGACAGCGGGATCGTCAAAATCCAGGCCCAGACGATGGTCCCCGCCATCCCCCAGCGCACCGCGGAAAGGCGGTGGGTGGCGCCGACGCCAACGATGGCGCCGGTGATGGTGTGCGTGGTCGAGACGGGGATTCCCAGCAGCGAGGCGCCGATGACGGTGGTTGCGCCGGAGGTCTCGGCGGCAAACCCGCCGATAGGGGCGAGTTTGGTGATTCGCATGCCCATGGTCTTTACGATCCGCCAGCCGCCGAACATCGTCCCGAGGGCAATGGCGGCGTGGCACGAAAGGATGATCCACCACGGGGCGTGTCTGCCGAGGTCGGCTGCGGCCATGTGTCCGGTCGAGACGAGGATCAGCATGATGATTCCCATCGTCTTCTGTGCGTCGTTGAGTCCGTGCGCCAGCGAGTACGCCGCGGCAGAGGCGAGCTGGAGCTTACGGAAGACCCCGTCGACCTTCGCCGGAGCCTTGTCCCGTACGATCCAGAGAACCCCGACCATGTAGAGAAACCCCAGCAGGAAGCCGATCAGCGGCAACGACGGTTAGCGTGATCGCCTCGGGGTTGACGACCCCCTTACCGATCGTGCT
>JAHIMW010000236.1 GCA_018896355.1 Pseudomonadota bacterium | reverse complement strand
CGGCTCCTCAAGGGTAAAAAACACCAGCTTTAACGTCCGTTCCGGTGAGTAACCCTTTAAGAGGCGGCACATTTCCAGCAGTATAGCCACGGCGCTTGCGTTGTCATCCGCCCCCGGCGTGCCGGCCACGGTATCGTAATGGGCCCCGATGACCACCACGTCTTCAGGGTGGGTTTTCCCCGGCAGGGCAACGATGATGTTGCTGAAAACTCTTTCCTGGTAGGAATAATCTTGCAGTATCGGCGTATAGCCCATCTCCTTCAAGGAGGAGAGGATGTATTCTTTTGCAGCGGTTAATTTATCGTACTCAAAAACACTTCGTGATCCGATTTTCACCGTTAATTCCTCTACGTGCCGGTATAGCGCCATGTTCTTGGTCGGGGGCGCCGGGGGAAAGACAACGGACGGCGATCCTTTGATCTTCATCACGGAATAAAGAAGAAAGGCGCTGAACAGGAGCGCCAGCAATAATAACAGCATCATTATCTTTCTCATCTTTCCTGCAAACCTTACCCATTCCTGCCGGCTCTTTATTCGTTCAGGGCTTTCTGCCGCTACAGTTGTGCGGCAATTCGTTTTTTCATTTCTTCCACGGTTCGCAATGCCTGCATCGCTTTTTGAAGCCGTTCATTAAGCTCAGAGATCTTTTTCTCTTTTTCATCTTCCTTTGTGTCCGGCGCACCGCTTACAGCTTTAACGGCTTGTCCTGATGCTTTGTGTCTCTTCATAGAACTCCGCAGTCGTCGCTTTGCCCTGTTTGCCCGTGATCGTTATACCTCGCACCTTTACACCCATATCCTGCGTCCGTGTCGTCACCCGATAGACGCTTCCTTCCGCCCTGGTCTCGATAGATCCCAACTCCGCCGTGCTCCCATAAACGACGATGTTCTCCTCACCGAAGGGGGAGCTCACCTCCAGATCAAACCGGTCATTGCCGGAAGGTATCTCGTAGACCGTTCCGCCGTTGAAATAGGCATCACGACGATAGGGGTTAGGCAGGAGCTGAACCGTCCCGCCCTTCACGTCCCGATAAAGCACACGGGCATGGAAGGGTTTGTTACCCTTGAGGTAGATTTTTACTTTTTCACCCTGCTTGTATTCACGCTTGTCGGTCCATATTCTCACCTTCAGCGGCGCCGCCGGATCGTCGGCAAACTCCTTTGCCTGAGCGGCTTTTTGCATGGTTTTTTCATCGGGAACGACCTCCGCCTTGATCTTTATTTTATAGCAATCGCCGGCGGCAGCATCCTTGAACCAGGCTTTTTCAAGTTCCTGAATAACCTTCACGGTTGCCTGGGCGTATGCATTGACAAGATCCTTCTCAACGGCAAAATCCTTTACCTGCGTTTCGCTTTTCAAATAGGTCATGGCCCTTTCCGCCGCGTTCCGCTTGGCGTCGGCCATAGCCGCCTGCTCCGTTTGCTTTCTTGATTTGTCGTCCCCCATGCAGGCATTGCCGTCGATATCAACGATGGTGGACTGGCCGGCGTAAAGGGGGGAGAAAATACAGACAAGAAGCAATAACACGAGGAAAATTTTCTTCATCCTGATGGCCTCCATGTCAGTCTTGATAAAAATGCTGCTTCCTTCAAAAGTTATGACAACATGGACGTTTCATGTCAAGAAAAGATGTGGCGCAAGATGATCATTGCCGAAAGAAGAACTAAACCGCTGCGCGGTGACTATTTGCTTACTATGCCGGATTGCGGAGTTACAGAAGAGGAAGTTGTTCGTAAGAACAGAAGAGGGGTCTTTTGCCCCCTCTTCTGTGTATTGCCAGCATCCTTAATCGATTAATCATTCACTCACGATACTTGAATGAAAGGTTTAACCTTACCCTGAAGGCGGTTATCTTTCCTTTCTCGATGGTAACATCCTGCCTCACGACCTCTGCAACCCTCAGCTCTTCGAGGGATTTTGCTGCAGTTGCCAGGGCCTTCTGGGTGGCGTCTTCCCACGACTTTGGACTTGTCCCTACAATTTCAACGATTTTGTACACGGACATAACAGTTCCTCCTTTCATTGGCTGAATCAGTTAAACTATTAATCGAACGGTCTCCCCAGACCCTCTCGGAACAGCTCATCTATATCATGATTACCAAAAAAACAACATCAATGATTACGTGTTGAAGAAATGCTCCATAGGACTGCTGAAATAGAAAAACAGCAAGGAAGCAAGAAAGAAAGCCGTTAAACCATCTCCATGCGGCAAGATCGCAGCACCTGCGTCTCGGCGGCCCGAGGGGGATGTTCCGGGTCGCCGTATGATAAAGCTTCGCAAAGGTTGCCTGAGTCATCCCTTATTCATTGCCTGCTTCGTCCGAATACACGCCTCACAAGCGGATACCGGATGTCGATTGCGCTTTCGGGACAGAGCTCCTGGCAGCAATAGCACCGAATGCAGGTTTTATAATTGTACGTGGGTGGTCTCTCCAGCAACCATGAAAGGCGTTGTTGGTCGAGATCGCTGGGGCGTGTTAGGGCTTGACGCCCGCGGTCAAGACCATTGATTGATAAATCTCTCCGGGTAATATTCTCCGAAGCTTGCTTCGATTGGAGGGAAGCTGCTAACCGTGAGATACCCCGCAGCTTGCTGCGGGGAGGTTCATTCAGGTATGACGGTAGCCCTTCCGGGCGTAAAATCCTGGCGTTATGGCTTTTCGTGAAAACATCGAACCCGGCGGCGCGCGAGAAGGCGTATCACTTCGTCCCCTTCCGGGGATTGCGAGAAGTGAAATGAGAAAGTATGGACCGCATACTACGGAAAAGCGGCGCAATTTTCAACAAAGAAAAAGGGGGGCTTAACTTTTCGGCGTGAAAATGGTATATGATAACTCATCTAACCCTTAAGGAGGTGTCCCCTGAAGAAACGAACCATCGCCATTATTGTAATCCTCCTTTTCGGGGTGGGGCTCTTCGTCTACTGCGGCCAGCAGAAGGTCCGGCAAGGGGAGCTTTTCTACTCCGGAACCGTCGAGGCCACCCAGTCCCATCTCTCCTTCCAGACCGGCGGCCGTGTCGTCCGGGTGGCAGTGCGCGAGGGAGAGGCCGCCACGAAGGATCAACTGCTCGCCGAATTGGATCCGGCCGAATTCCGCACCCGAATCGAACAGGCCAAGGCCAACCTCGACCGATCCATGAAAGGCCAGGAACAGGCGGAAACCCTGCTCAAGGTCTATGAAAAGAGCCTCCCCGCCGAAGAGGCCCGGGCCGAGGCGGGCGTCCGTGCCCTCGCTTCGCAGTTGGACGAGCTCCGGGCCGGCAGCCGAACGCAGGATATCGAACGGGCGAAGCAGGGGATGCAGAGCGCCGCATTCGTCACGGAGGACGCGAAGAAGAACCTGGTCCGGTACGAGAACCTCTTCCGGAAGGGAACCGTCTCGGAGAAGGAACTGGACGCCGTTCGTCTCCGGTATGACACGGCTCTCAGGGAATACGAGCGGGGCCGTGAGACTTACGATCTCGCACGCGAGGGAAGCCGGGCGGAGACGATCCGCACCGGCGAGGCGAGGCTCGCCGAAGGGCAGGCGGTGCTGACGCAGGCGCAAAGCAATCTGCTGCGGGTGGAGGCCGCGAAGAAGGAGGTCGGAGCGGCCCGAGCCGCCGTCGCCGCGGCCCGCGCGGCCCTCGATCAGGCCGCGATCCAGACGGATTACACGCAGTTGAGGGCGCCCGGTCCGGGGATCATCACGAGCCGCAGCGTCGAGCCGGGCGAGGTGGTCACGCCGGGGCGGGAGGTCCTGACCCTCTCCAACCTCGCGACGGTCGACCTCAAGATCTTCGTGGACGAGACCGAGATCGGCAAGGTCAAACCGGGACAGAAGGCGGAGGTCCGCGTCGACACCTTCCCCGACAAGACCTTCGCGGGAACGGTCACGTTCATCTCCCCCGAGGGGGAATTCACGCCCAAGATCATCCAGACAAAGAAGGAGCGGGTGAAGCTGGTTTATCTCGTAAAGGTCTCCATCCCCAACCCCGCCCTGGAACTCAAGTCAGGAATGCCCGCCGATGCCTGGTTACGTTGATGGAAACGGGGACACCTTGCCGCAAGGTGTCCCCGGCCATGATGCCGCATCGTGTCCCCATCCTGGAGCGATACGGGCGGAGCCGCCCCTCCCATCGGATCGGAGGAACGCTTCGGGAGCGCCGGGAGCCGGTGGCGTGCAGAAATTCCCTGCAAGCGGCCCCTTCCTCCGGGTCGAGGGGGTCTCCTGCCGTTTCGGCGCCGTAGAGGCGGTCCGGAACGTCTCGCTGACCGTCGAGCGGGGGGCGATCTTCGGCCTTGTCGGCTCCGACGGGGCAGGGAAATCGACCCTCCTTCGGATGGCGGCGACGATGGTCAAGCCCGCCGCGGGCCGGATCACGATCGACGGCCTCGACGTCGTCACAGACCGGGCGGCGGTCAAGGACCGGATCGGCTACATGCCCCAACGCTTCGGCCTCTATCAGGACTTGACAGTCGAGGAAAACATCGATTTTTTCATGAATATCTTCGGAATCCGCGGCACGGAGCGAAAGGCGCGGAAGGCCCTCTACCTCGGTTTCTCCAACCTGCTTTCTTTCACCGACCGAGCGGCGGGAAACCTCTCCGGTGGAATGAAACAGAAGCTGGGTCTGTCCTGCGTCCTCGTCCACGAGCCGAAGCTCCTCATCCTCGACGAACCAACGAACGGCGTTGATCCGGTCTCCCGTCAGGAGTTCTGGGAGATCCTGAACCGGATGAGGGAAAACGGGATGACTATCCTCGTCTCCACGGCCTACCTCGACGAGGGCGAGCGGTGCGACCGGCTGGGCCTGATGCATCGCGGGGAACTGCTGACGACGGCCCCCCCCGCGGAGATCCGCGCCCGTTTCCCGAACCTGGAGGAGGCTATTATCGAACGGATCCGGGAGGCGGACGGAGAGCTTGCGCAGGATGCCTTCAACATCTGAGGGGAAAGGGGTTAGGTGTAAGGGGTGAGGGGTGAGGGGCAAACTTAATCTTCCCTCCCCCTTGACGGGGGAGGGTTAGGGTGGGGGTGGTAGGGAAGGGGAAACGTGACTTTTGACGAAGGCACCAATGATAAATGATAACGCAAACCGCGATTCTTCGGCCATCGTCGTCCGGGAGCTCGAAAAGCGCTTCGGGGACTTCACCGCCGTCGATAAGATCTCCTTCACGGTCCGGCCAGGCGAGATCTTCGGCTTTCTCGGCGCCAACGGCTCCGGAAAATCGACGACGATCCGGATGCTCTGCGGTATCCTTACCCCCACATCGGGAGAGGCGAAGGTGGCGGGCCACGACATCGTCACCGAGGCGGAGGAGGTCAAACACGCGATCGGCTACATGTCTCAGAAGTTCTCCCTCTACGAGGATCTGACCCCCTTCGAGAACCTCCGTTTCTATCTCGGGGTATACAGCGTGCCGGAGAAGGAGTGGGCGGAGCGGAGCGCCTGGATCCTCGATATGACGCGTCTTGCGGAGGCTCGCGACCGCCTGACCCGGGAACTCCCGCCGGGATTGCGCCAGCGCCTCGCCCTCGGCTGTGCGCTGCTCCACCGCCCGCGGATCCTCTTTCTCGACGAGCCGACCTCCGGTGTCGATCCGATCACCCGGCGCCATTTCTGGAATTTCATCGGCCGGATAGCCGGAGAGGGAATCACCGTTTTTGTCACGACGCACTATATGGATGAGGCGCGCCACTGCGGGCGGATCGTGATGATCAACGAGGGGAAGATTGTCGCCCAGGGAAGTCCGGAGGAGATCATCCGCGGAACCTGCCCGGGAAAGCCTGACGCGGACCTCAACGACGCCTTCATCACGTTGATGAAGGCTGGAAAATAGGGAAGGAAACAAGGCGTGAATCCGAGAAATATCCAGGCGATCGCCCGCAAGGAGATCTACCACCTGCTCCGGGATTTCCGGAGCCTCTACCTGGCCTTTGCCATCCCGCTGCTCCTCATCCTGCTGTTCGGCTATGCGCTCAGCCTCGACGTGGAGCACATCGAGACGATCGTTGTCGACCGGGACCGGACGGACCTGAGCCGGGACTTCATCCGCCGCCTCGGCGCCGGCTCCTACTTCCGGATAGCGGCCCAGTTCCCGGACGCCAACGCCGTAACGGAGGCGCTCGACCGCGGCCGGGCGACGCTGGCCGTGATCATCCCCGCCGGCTGGACCGCCGATCTGCGGGCGGACAGGGAGACGACCGTTCAGATCCTCCTCGACGGCAGCGACCCCAATTTTGCCGGGATCACCCGCGCCTACATCAGCGGCTTCATCGAGAACTACAACCGGAAGCTCCTCGCCGATTTCCTCGACCGGCAGGGGATGGAGAAAATCCGGCCGCCCGTGGAGGGGCGGATCCGGGTCTGGTTCAACGAGGACCTGGAGAGCCGGAACTTCATCGTCCCGGGAATCATCGCGATCATCATCATGATTGTCGGGGCGATGCTGACCTCGCTCGTCATCGCCCGGGAGTATGAGAACGGCACGATGGAGACGATCCGGTCGCTCCCGATCCGGGCGGGGGAATTCCTCATCGGCAAGGCGGCCCCCTACTTTCTGATCGCCCTCATCGACGTCCTCGTCGCCGTCCTGATGGGGCAGCTCCTCTTCGGCATCGTGATGAAGGCAAGCTTCTGGCTCATGATCCTGGCCTCCTCACTCTATATTCTGGTCGCGCTGACGCTCGGGCTCCTCATCTCGTCGGTGACGAAGTCCCAGATGATCGCAAACCAGGCGGCCGTCCTGCTCACCTACCTCCCGTCGCTGCTCTTGTCGAACTTCGTCTTCCCGGTGATCAACATGCCGAAGGTCCTCCAGCTCGTCACCTATATCGTCCCGGCGACCTACTACATCGACATCCTCTCCGGGATCTACCTCCGGAACCTCGGCCTCTCCCACCTCTGGCCCGACCTGCTGGTCCTGACGGGGATGTTTTCAATCCTCGCGGCCCTGAACGTCATCATCCTGAAGCGGGAGGGGCTATGAGCTGGCTGCGCATCCGGGAAATGGTCCGCAAGGAATTCATCCAGATCTTCCGCGACAAGAGGAGCCGTCCGATCCTGATTCTGACGCCGCTGATCCAGCTCCTCGTCTTCGGCTACGTGGTCAACTACGATATCAAGGACATCCGCGTCGCGCTGATCGACCAGGCCCAGACCCGCGAAAGCCGGCTTCTCGCCGACGCCTTCACCGCGGGAGGGATCTTCCGGATCACCCACCGGCCGGCGGACGCCCGCGGCATGGAGGAGCTGTTTCTGAAGGGGACGGCCGATATCGGAGTACGAATCCCCCCCGATTTCAGCAACCGCATCCGCCGAGGGGAGACGGCCGACGTCCAGATCCTGGCCGACGGCGGAATGAGCAACATGGCCTCCATCCGGATCTCCTACGCCGTGATGGTCCTCGACCGGCTAAACACGGAACTGGTCCGCGAGCTCTACGGCCGCGACCTCAAATACGGGAAGATCGACGCCCGCATCCGGACCTGGTATAACCCGAACCTCGACAGCCAGAACTTCTTCATCCCGGGGATCGTCGCCTTCGTCATCATGCTGATCTCGCTCCTTCTGACCTCCATTGCGATCATCAAAGAACGGGAAAACGGGACGATGGAGCAGCTCATCGTAACGCCGCTGAAACCGATCGAACTGATCATCGGCAAGACCATCCCCTATACGATCATCGCGATCGGCCAGATGGTCTTCGTGATGTTGTTTGCGCTGAGCTGGTTCGACGTCCCGCTGGCGGGGAGTGTCCTCGACCTCTTCCTGGCGACCTGCCTGTTTCTGCTGAGCACCCTGGGCATCGGGCTCTTCATCTCGACGGTATCGAAGACCCAGCAGCAGGCGATGATGACCACCTTCTTCTTCATCCTCCCGTTCTTCATGCTCTCCGGCTTCGTCTTCCCGATCGCAAACATGCCCGAGTTCGTTCAATGGTTGACATACCTGAACCCTTTGCGCTATTTTCTGGTCATCATCCGCGGCATCTTTCTCAAGGGGGTGGGGCTGCACATCCTTTGGCCCCAGTACGTCGCGCTGGCCGTCCTCGGCATCATGGTCTTCACCGGAGCGGTCGGGCGTTTCCGGAAACGTCTGGATTGATAAAGGACAAACCATGCTGAAAGTCATCACAGACGAGGCAGCAATCAAACGTTGCCAGAGGCAGTTCGTGAGGAGTTTCAAACCTGTGACGGCCGCTACGATCCCTGTGAAGCTCGGCCATCCGGGGGCGAGCGAAAAGGCGAAGGTCAACTGGTCGGAGAGCCTCGGCATCTGGTCCTTCTCCCGAAAGATCGTCGGAAGCCGCTTCTGGAATGGCTTCGGAATCGGCCGACCGGAGGGGGGAGCCGCCATCGCGATCACCTGCGAGATCAATTTCCCCCTCTGCGGCGTCGACCGGCGGACGGGCGGCGCTTTCGCCCAGGACCGCGCCGGGCGGGTCTTCGTCGTGCACCGGGGAAAGTTGGGCGGCGGGAGAAAGGGGATCGGAAAATCGCTCTTCGAAAACCACTACCGGGGCGCCTGGGAGGTGATGGATGACGGAGGCGAGGAGACGCCGGTCGCCGTCATCGGGATTCTCCAATCCCCGCGCTTTGCCAGACAGATCGCCGAGTTCGTCCGGAAGATCGCCCGAATCAAGGAGACGGCTGCCGCCCGTTCTTCGCAGGCGGAGCTGACCTTCGGCGAACTTCGCCTCCGTGAAGAGCTGATCGGCGCCAGCTACCGCGAGCAGGAGAGGGAGACCGGGGCTGAATGCGACCGCGGCCTGATCGTCCGGGATCTGGCCGAAACATTGAAGAAAGCCGGCCTGAGGGCGGGGAATGACGGAAACCAGGATCTGGTGGTTATGAACCGGGCGGGTCGGGTCCGGGCGGTCTTTCAGGTCCGGACGGAGACGACCCTCTCGGACCTTCACGCCGGGGCAACGCAGCTTCTGCTGAACGGCCTGAGTATGCCCGACAATCCCCTGCTGATCCTGATCCTTCCCCGACCGCCGGAGGTCGCTCTCCGGGACAAATTGAAGCGGCTGAATATCGACATCCTGATCTACGACTGGCGGGAAGAGCGGGCGCTCTTCCCCGGGATCGCCCTTCTCCTACCAGCTATCGCATCATGATCAGCCGGCGGAGATAATCCATTCCAAAGGAAAAGCCGGAGAAAAACGATGAATTACCTGACCAAGATCACGCACCTGATTCTCGACATGGACGGGGTGCTCTGCCGGGGAAGCGAACCAATGCCCCGCCTGCGGGAGTTCTTTGACTTCCTGCGTGAACGCTCCATCCCCTTTATGCTGGTCACCAACAACGCGACCCGCACGCCGAGCGAGCGGGCTGAACAACTCGCCGGGATGGGCGCCCTGGTCTCGCCCGCCGAGATCCTGGTCTCCGGCCGCGCGGCGGCCCTCTACCTGCGCCGCGACTACCCGGCGGGAACGCGGGTGCACGTCTTCGGAATGGCCGCCCTCAGGCAGGCACTGCAGGAGGAGGGATTCGTCCTCGCCGACGATGACGTGGAGGTCGTCGTCGCCGGCGTGGATCACGAACTCACCTACGAGAAGATCAAACGGGCCGTCCGTCTCCTCCGAGGAGGCGCCCGCTTCATCGCGACGAATCTGGATCCCAACATCCCGTCGGAAGAGGGTTTTTTGCCGGGAAGCGGCGCGATGGTCGCAATGCTGGCGGCCGCCTCCGAGACCCGGCCGACAGGGGTCGGGAAGCCCGAACCGATCATGTACGAGCTGGCCATGGCCCAGATGGGGGCTCGACCCGAAACGACCGCCGCCGTCGGCGACCGCGTCGCGACCGACATCGTCGGCGGAAAACGCGCGGGGATCACGACGATCTGCGTCCTCACGGGGGCGTCCGGCCGGGCCGAAGCCGAGGCCGCCGGCGCCGACTTTATCTTCGCCGACATCGGCCATCTCCTCGACGCCTGGCGGGCGGCCCTGGCGGAGGGCGATCCCGCTTAGTGTCGCCCCAAGGCTGCGTCCTACGCCTCAAATAACTAACATCTTAAAATTAGCAAATCAGCCCGTAGCCTTGTCCGCCTCTGAACAGTAGTGGGTATAACTTAGAGAAGGCCCATTTCAACCAGATTATCAAATCAGAAGTACGCATGAACCGGATGAAGAGAAGAAGAGGTTGTTCCATAAAAAGGGACAGGGTATGAATTCAGAGATGCGGCCATATCTTCAGCCCTCTTTGGCGATCGATTGTGACAGTGGGGCTGTCGCAGCTTTTGCAAGAAAGAACGCCGGAAATTCCGCCGATCCGAGGGAGCAGGCGGTCAGCATCTATTATTGTCACCGGTGATGTTGGCCTTGAGCATCCCCTCTATTTCGCCGACTCCGGGACCTTGTCCAGGGCGAGGCGGATAACCTCTAACATCTCGTCCACGAAGTGGAAGGCGATCTCTCTTTGGACCTTCGCCGGGATCTCCTCCAGGTCCTTTTTGTTCCACTTTGGCAGGATGATCGTCTTCACGCCGGCGCGGTGAGCCGCCAGGACCTTCTCCTTGACCCCGCCCACCGGCAGGACGAGGCCGCGGAGCGTGATCTCGCCGGTCATCGCGAGTTCCTTCTTCACGGTTCTGTTCGTCAGCAGCGAGACCAGGGCGGTGAGCATCGTCACCCCCGCCGACGGCCCGTCCTTCGGGATGGCGCCGGAGGGGACGTGGATGTGGATGTCCATCCCCTCGAAAAAATCCTTCGCAATTCCCAATTCTTCCGCGTTCGCGCGGATGAAGCTGAGCGCCGCGGTGGCCGACTCCTTCATCACATCGCCCAGTTGCCCCGTCAGCGTGAGGCCGCCCTTGCCCTTCATCGAGGTCGCCTCAATGAACAGGATATCTCCGCCGACCGGCGTCCAGGCGAGCCCCCTGACGACCCCGGGCTTTGCGGTCCGGGCGTCCGCCTCCCCTGTGACCCGGACGGGGCCAAGGACGCGGTGGAGATCCCGCGCCGTGATCGTTGCCTTTTCGATGACCCCCGAGGCGATCTGGCTCGCCACACCCCGGCAGGCCGAGGCGAGCTCCCGTTCGAGGTTCCGCACCCCCGCCTCGCGCGTGTAGCCGGTGATGATTCTGCTGATGGCGCTTTTCGTGATCCGGATCTGCTCGGTCTTGAGGCCATTTTCCGCCGTCTGCCGCGGGACCAGGTAGCGTCGGGCGATCCGGATCTTCTCGTCGATCGTGTAGCCGGGCAGCTCGATCACCTCCATGCGGTCGCGGAGCGCCGGCGGGATTGTCTCCAGGTTGTTTGCCGTCGTGATGAACATCACGTGCGACAGGTCGAACGGGACGTCCAGGTAGTGGTCCGCGAAGGAGAAGTTCTGCTCCGGGTCGAGGACCTCCAACAGCGCCGACGAGGGGTCGCCGCGGAAATCGCTCCCGACCTTGTCGATCTCGTCCAGCATGAAGACGGGGTTCATGGACTCCGCCCGTCGGAGCCCCTGGATGATCCGGCCGGGAAGCGCCCCGACGTAGGTCCTCCGGTGGCCGCGGATCTCCGCCTCGTCGTGGATGCCGCCGAGCGAGATTCGGATGAATTTCCTTCCCAGCGCGCGGCCGATGGATTGGCCGAGGGAGGTTTTGCCCGTCCCCGGGGGGCCCGCCAGGCATAGGATCGGCCCCTTCGAGTCCGGCTTCAACTTGCGGACGGCGAGGTATTCGATGATTCTTTTTTTAGCCTTCTCTAAGCCGTAGTGGTCCTCATCCAGGACGCGCCGGGCCTTTTTTATATCGAGGTTGTCCGGGGTAAGCTCGTTCCAGGGCAGAGCCGTCATCCAGTCGAGGTAGGTCGCCGCAACCGTGTATTCCGCCGAGGAGGGGTGCATTCTGGCGAGCCGGGCGAGCTCGCGTTCCGCCTCCTTCTTCGCCTCCTCCGGGAGCTTCTTCTGTTCGATCTTTGCGCGGTACTCCTCGATCTCGACCTTCTCGTCGTCCGTTTCTCCTAACTCCTTTCGGATGGCGCTGAGTTGCTGGCGGAGGTAGTACTCCCGCTGGCTCTTGTCCATGTCGTCCTTCACCTGGGTCTGGATCTTGCTGCCCAGTTCGAGGATCTCCACCTGGTGGTTGACAAGCCTGGTCACTTCGCGAAGGCGCTCCTTCACGTCGAGGATCTCGAGGATCTTCTGTTTCTCCTCGACCGGCGAGTTGATCACAGAGGCGATGATATCGGCCAGGACGCCGGGCTCCGCGATCGATTTGGCCATCGCCCCGAACTCCTGGGGGAGGAAGGGCGAGAGTTTCACGATCTGCTCGAAGAGGCCGACGAGGTTCGCCATCAGCGCCTCGACCTCGATGTCCCTGGTCTCCCGGTCCTCCAGATTTTCCACGCGGGCGCGGAGGTAGGGCTTCCCCTCTAACAGTTCAACGATGCGGACCCGGCCGATCCCCTGAAGGAGGAGTTGGGTCTTGTTGTCGGCGGTCTTGGCCATCCGGAGGATCGCGACGCTTGTGCCGACGCCGTAGAAATCATCCATTTTGTGCGGGCCTTCCGTCGGGTCGCCGGCCTGCTTCAGCATGGCGAGGCCGATCAGGCGGTCGCCCGCCATCGCCTCGTCGATCAGGCTGATCGCGGAATCGCCGGAAACCTCCAGCGGGAAGAGCATCTTCGGAAAGACGAAGGCGCCCGCGAGCGGCAGCACCGGGAGAATCTCCGGGATGCTGGCAATTTTGATTTCTTCAGACACTTTCTGTGACATGGAAACCTCCAATATATTGTAAGCAGAATCAACTGCCTTGTATGCTGATCTTCTGGATGCGGTCCACGGGTCGCTTGGCGAGACGGATCTCCAGGAGGCCGTCCCGGAAGACCGCCGCGGCTGTCTGGGTGTCGATCGGCACCGGAAGCGAAAGCGTGCGCTCGAAACGGCCGAAGGGGATCTCGGCGAGACGGTAGCGGGCATTTCCCTCCCTCGGTCCGCCCTCCCGCGTGCCGGAGACCTTTATCGTGCGGGGCCCGATCTCCAGGTGGATCTCCTCCCGCGGGACGCCGGCAATCTCGGCCAGGATTACGATCTCCTCGCGGGTTTCATAGATGTCGATCTGGGGCCGCCATTGCTGCCGGGAAAACGAGAACCGCGGCTGGGCCGCACGCAACATCTCCTCGACGGTCCGACGAAATTCGGACTCGCCCCCCTCCGGATTGTCGACGAATCTGATCTTGATGTAATCCATGCCGGACTCCTGTTTTCAAGAAACACCCCGGTTGCCTTCAGATCGCTGTAATTCGATCGTCCGCAACCCAATTTACATTCACAAGATATGCATCCCATCCCGCGGCGTCAAGGTCCGGCACATGTCATTTTTCATGAACCGCGCTCACTCAGTGCAAATACTACTGTTCAGTTTTGCTGATCGGGACAGAGCAATGAATGCGGTCTGAAATGTGCAGGGCTGCACTATAAATATTTTCTGCTTAAGGAAAAGGTGCATGGTCAATCCAACACAAGGGGCCTCATCTCTCTTCACCGGGGATGGGCCCCCTTTCTCACCTCCCGCCATTCAATACTCACTTGATTTCTTATCCGAAATCGTCCATAAATATCTCGTCTGATTGTTTTTCCTATCGAAAGGAGCCCGATCATGAAACCCTTGACAACCATTGTCGTGCTTCTTCTGGGTGCCATTTCCCTTGCCCATTTGCTGAGGTTGATTTTTCAGGTGAACGTCGTTGCAAACGGGGTGATTATTCCCATCTGGTTGAGCATCTTTGGATGTATTGTCCCTGCTGTGCTGGCCTTCATGCTGTGGCGGGAGAATAGAAAATAGGTCATGCAAAAGATCTTCACGGTAACGAAAAAATGCAAAGATGCCATAAATGCTTAGAGGCTTTGGAAATCAAGACTCCTGTGGGCAGGCGGGAGATCTGTCCTTTTTGCGGATCTGACCTGCACTGCTGCCTTAATTGCGTCCACTATAATATCGGTTCTTATAATGATTGTCGGGAACCTCAGGCAGAGCGGGTCATTGAAAAGGGTCGGAGCAATTTCTGTGATTTTTTCGTTTTTCAAGATGCCGAGATGGGCGGTAGAGGAAAGGGTCCTGGAGAGTCTGCAAAAACGAAGATAGAGTCCCTGTTCAAGACGGCAAGATTATTCAAAAACTGACATATTCCAAGACTACTTTGGAAATAGACGAGAAACAGGTTCCTCTTCACGGACGATACGGCAAATAAATATTAAGATTAGCTATATAATACTTTTTGAACATAATCTTTCTGCGGAGAAAATATAATGGATGTGAAAGGGAAGGTTGTTGTTGTGACAGGCGGGGCTTGCGGAATAGGCCAGGGCTTATGCCGGCGATTTGTCTGTGAAGATGCAAAGGAGATTATAGTCGCTGATGTGAATGAGGCGGGGGCAAAGTCCGTTGCCCACGAAATAAAAGGAACTGCCGTGACTTGCGATGTACGCAAAGAAGAAGATGTCATCCATCTGGTCCGTTTCACAGAAGAGAAATTTGGCCTCATCGATCTTTTCTGCTCCAATGCCGGAATCATAGTCTTGGGAGGTGTGGAAGCTGATAATGAGGACTGGAAACGCATCTGGGAGATCAATGTCCTTGCCCACGTTTATGCGGCACGGGCTGTTCTTCCCGGCATGATCAAACGCGGGGGAGGTGCCTTCATGGTTACAGCTTCCGCCGCAGGTTTGCTTAGCCAGATTGGCTCATTACCCTATTCTGTCACCAAGCACGCTGCGGTGGGCTTTGCTGAAAATATTGCTATTACTTATGGAGATCAGGGAATTAAAGTGTTTCTCCTTTGCCCCCAAGCCGTTCGGACGGAAATGACACGACAAGGAGGCGGTGTGGCGGCAGTTGACGGGCTGATGGAGCCGGAACAGGTGGCCGATGCGGTGATGGAAAGCTTTAAACGGGATGAGTTTCTGATTCTGCCCCATCCCGAAGTGAAAACATATATGCAAAGAAAAATCACTGATTATGACCGCTGGCTTCAAGGTATGCGGAAGCTTCAAGCGCGCTTTTTCGAGGGGGCACCGCTCAAGAGATAACAAGGGCAGAAGAGTATAATCGGGATAGTTGAGCATCGTGGGCTGTATTTCCCTTGCTGTACTGGCTTTCATACTGTGACAGGAGAATAGAAAATGGGTCGTGCAGAAGATCTTTTAACGGAACTGCCATGACGGACGACGGATTTATTATCAGGACATGGATGCCTGAGGAGTGGTCTATTACGCCAATTACTTAAGGTATCTCGAGCTGGGCCGATCCGATTTCCTGCGAAATGTTGACCAGAGTTTGATACAACGATAATGCTGTACAAGGTGCCATTGACAAACAACATTTAATACTTAACTATGTGGAAACGAGATCCAGCATTTTTCATGAACCGTGCTCATTCGCTTCAAATACAAAGGTGGAGGTCGCCGGATCGGACCAGATCATTGAATCCTGTTTGAAACGTGTAATGTCTTGACAGCATATTCTCTGCAAGGCATCTCTCAAACTGAGCGAGTGAGTAATGAAAAAAACCTACAAGTACTACTGGGAGGACTTTCAGGTAGGCAGCATCCGGGAGTTCGGAGGTATCACATTGTCAAAGGCCGACATCGTCCGATTTGCCCGTGAGTTCGACCCACAGCCATTTCACGTCGATGAGGATGCAGCCAACCATTCGCCATTCGGCGGCCTAATAGCCAGCGGCTGGCATACTTGCTCACTGGCGATGCGCATGATGTGCGATGCCTATTTGCTCGATGCCGCCAGCCTCGGTTCGCCAGGACTTGATGGAATCAAATGGCTCGTGCCGGTGCGCCCCGGCGATACATTACGCGTGCGCTTTACGGTGTTGGAAGCACGACTGCTGGAGAGCAATCCAAACGCGGGATTGTTGCGTTCACACTGGGATATTCTCAATCAGAAAGGTGAGTGCGTGGCGGAAATGGAAGGCTACGGCATGTTCAGGCGTCGTCCGACCCAAGGCACGTAGTGCCGTTATCCGCATTCTTACACTACCCGGAAGCGAGTTTTGTGGACGCATGAAGGGATGTATGGATTATCCCCAAAAATAAGGAGGTGCTATATCCCATGAGGGACCGTAAGGAATTAGAGACACTGTTTCATAAACATGGCTACACGGATTTCAAATGGGTTGAGCCCATAGATGTGGTCATCTCCCAATGGGTACGAACGAAGTGCATGTTTGGCTGTGGAAATTACGGCCATAATGCAACCTGCCCACCGAATGTACCTTCCGTTGAAGAGGTTCGGCAGCTCTTTGCCGAATACCGTGCAGTGGTAATCTTCCATTTTGCGCATACAGTGGAAAAGCCTGAAGATCGACATGCCTGGACAAGAGGCGTTAACCAGGAACTTGTGAAATTGGAGAGGGCGCTCTTCCTGGCAGGATATTACAAAGCTTTTCTCCTCTGTTGTGATAGCTGTTATCTCTGTCCCGACTGCACGGGAACCAGGGGAACGTGTAAGAATCCGCGGTTGGCCCGGCCCTCCCCCGAATCGATGGCGATTGATGTTTTTGCAACCGTCCGCAGGGTCGGTTTTCCCATTGAGGTCCTTACGGAATATTCACAAGCGATGAACCGTTACGCGTTCCTGCTCATTGAATAGCGCTATTTTCATGGAACGTGCTCACTCGGCTCCAAATACAAATCTTTAGTGGCAAGCATCAGCTCAGTTTATTTAAATGCGGTTGAAAGGTGGCATAGGAGGATTTCTTCTCCAGGGTTTTCGATTTTCGATATATATGATTCCTCTTTCACAGTCTTATGTGAGCGTTAAGAACACTACCTCTTTTCGATGACAGATAAAATCACTTCCTCATTCCGGTTTATATAAGCCGCGTAATCCGCTTCTCTTTGACTGACATCAATTTGTTCCGGAATTGATCTCGCAAAATAATTGATGATCATCTCCGCCGCCGCGTCAGATTCATCGCTTGGAACGACCAAGATATTCCTGGATTCGGCATCGATATGAAGATCTTGTTTCTTCAAACTTTGAACCATGTCGGTCCTATCGATAATGACAGTGACATTGCAGTACAAAGCTTCCATGACCATGTTTGAGAATACGGGAAACGGCAAATCATTTTGCAGAACAAAAAGGCCGCTTACGGATTGTAGCAACCGCGGCACCTCCACGGGGTCAACGAATTCTTTCCATTCAAGAACTGAACCGATTCTGTCCTCCGCGAATTTCCTGAAATCCTTCAGGCCAATCCCCTGGGAAACAATCAAGTAATGGAAATGGTCCCCGAGGCTTTTCATGATTTCGATTGCCCTGTGCCACCCTTTATGTCGCCAATAATAGTTCGCTTTGCCGATAAGCGCCAAAGTGGGCTTTGATTTCTCACCGGGTGCGGGTTTGAAGAAAGCCGGATCCGGCACATACGGCGGGATCGAAATAATCTTTTTTGATAAACCGCCAAAAGCACCGCAGTGATCATTGTCCGTAATGACGGCACTCGCGCTATTGAATGCCTTCATGATCAGGTTCGCCCAAATCCCCTTGTCCAGAAATTTATTCAGATCGGAGCCGCCGTGGCGAAGCAATAAAGGAAGCCCCGTCATCTGGCCGGCGAGGCAACCCACCAGGCCATAGGGAATCAGGTATCCCGTATCGATGACATCCGCGCCATGCCGGTCAAAGACTTCCAAGGCCGCATTCAACAGCGCCAATGCCCGGTGAGGATCATTCGGGATGTGCCAGGGGATCTTTTCCTGAGGGCGGTGAATATGGAGATTTTTTACGGACGCCTGATCTTGGAAAGTATGAGAACAGTAATAGGCGTCGATATTCTCCCCATCCGTAACGACATGCACGGTATGCCCCCGTTCGGCCAAGGCCCTGCACAGCCAATATGTCTTGGCGGCGATGCCGCCCTCAAGAGGCGGATATTTGCTGATGCAGATTATTCGGGCCATACCCTCGCCAATAATGAATTCTCCGGAGGGCACGGAGCTCTATGATCCCATCCCCGGAAGAAGATCTGTTCAAACAGGTCATAAAGAAGCAGATTCATTTTGGAACCCAATACCCTCCCCAATGGATGCCTTTTGAGTTCGTCATCGGAAATTGCCGCCGCCACCTGGCCTTCGATCGTCTTATCGATAGTCGATATCGCCTCAGGCATGCCGTATTTCAACCGTTTATGGACCCAGCCGATGCTGGCCTCCGCAAAATCTTTTCGGAAGGCATCTTTAAGGATCCTCTTAGTTGTTTTCTTGTCCGGCGTTTTGTATTCGATGGGAAGTTCCATTGCATACTGGGAGAGATCGTCGTCAAGGTAAAGCGGCCGAATCTCAAATCCGAAAGCCCCGGCTGAGCGATCGACGCTCTGCAGGTGATAATTCGACAGACCCGCTCTCAGGAGGTGATCAAAGAGGTTGCGCCGGTAAACCCTTTCGTCTTCCGGTTCGGGAAACAGTCGATTCACATAGCCGGCCATCCGGTCGTTGGGCAGAATATCTTGAAGATTGCGGCGTATCCTGTCGGAAAAACCCAGCGGATGGGTATAAATCCAATAGTAGCCGCCGAAGAGTTCATCCGCCCCTTCCCCGGAGAAGGCTACCTTGACATTCTGAGCGATTCGCCGGGACAGCAGATGAAAGGCGACGCCTCCCTGAATGTGGAATACCCCTCCAGCCATCAGACTTTCAAAATGGGCCATGTAGTCGGGAACCGCCTGCCAGTAGTCCTTCGCTGTAACAAAATATTCGTGATGCTGCGTTCCCAGGGCCTGCGCCACCCGCCGAGCTG
>JAHIMW010000054.1 GCA_018896355.1 Pseudomonadota bacterium | reverse complement strand
ACCCCTTCGAGGATGGACGCTCCCCCGGTCAGAACCACCCCCGCGGCAAGGATGTCCTCGCAGCCGGAGCGGGTGATCTCCTTGCAGGCCATGCCGAGGATCTCGTCCATCCGGGGCTCGATGATCCGACCGAGGATTTGCCGGGAAACCTCCCGAGGCTCCCTCCCCCCGACGCTGGGGACCTCGATGATTTCATCCTTGGAGATCAGCGGCATGTAGGCGCAGCCATATTTGATCTTGATCCTCTCCGCCTCGGCGAGGGGCGTTCTCAAGCCCGTGGCGATGTCGCTGGTGACGTAATTGCCGCCGACCGGCAGGACCGCCGTGTGTTTGATGCTCCCTTCCGAGAAGATCGCGATATCCGTCGTGCCTCCGCCGATATCGATCAGGGCCACGCCCAGGTCCTTTTCATCATTGCTCAGCACCGCCTCGCTGGCGGCGATCTGCTCCAGAACGATCTCGTTGATGTCGAGGCCGACGCGGTTGACCGACTTCACGATGTTCTGGATGGAGGTGACGGCGCCGGTAACGATATGGACCTTCGCCTCCAGGCGGACGCCCGCCATTCCAACCGGATCCCGGATACCATCCTGTTCGTCGACCACATAGTATTGGGGCAGGGTGTGGAGGATCTGCCGGTCCAGCGGGATCGCGATGGCCCTGGCCGCGTCGATCGCCCGTTCGACGTCTTCCTCCTCCACCTCGCGGCTCTTCACGGCCACAATGCCAAGGCTGTTCTGACCCCGGATGTGACCACCAGCGATTCCGGTATAGACGGAGCGGATCTCACAGCCGGAGGTTCGCTCCGCCTCTTCCACCGCCCGCTTGATCGATTCCACGGTGTTTTCGATATTGACCACGACCCCTTTTCTCAATCCCTCCGAGGGGTGGGAGCCGATGCCGATGATATCAATTCCCGTTTCTCGAATCTCAGCGACAATCGCGCAGGTTTTTGTCGTTCCGATGTCCAGACCGACAATAACGTTTTCTTTTTTCCCCATCGACCCTCCAGACTCTCTTTACCCGTTTACTCGCTTTTGCGAAACATCATCTCCCGGTTGTCTCAGGCCGGGACGTTTTTAAAACCGTTACATCCGGAATTCCTTCCCTGTACCCGCCGGTCTCTTTGGTCCCAACGGTTCCAGGATATTGCGTTGCTGGACATTGATCTTCGCCGGGTTGCTCAAGTCGATGAGCAGAAAGCCCGTCTTCAGATTCTTTCGGTCCAGATCCGCCATGACGGGGGGCAGCCGTTTCAGTTTGTTCTGATATTCGTCGAAGCCGAGCTGCAGGCAGAGGCCGGTGTCGGTGAACAGGGAGAGCCCGAAGGTCTCGTTTCCGTGGATCTCCGATACAATCCCGATCTCGGGTCCATCCTTTATTCCTTTGATATCGCTCAGAAGGATAAGGGATTTCTTCATCATCTCTTCATCGACAATCCCCTCCCGGACGAGGCCCGTCAGGACGGGAAGGTCCGATTCCTCGCCCGTCTCCAGCCTCTTGAAAGGTGCACCCCCGTCGTCGACCAGGTAAAGCCCGTTTCCCTTATCGATCAACGCGACTGCCCTTCTTTCCCGGACCCAGATGACCAGCCGGTCGGGAAATTCCCGCCCTACGGACACCTTCTGGACCCAGGGATTACCCCGGATCCGGTGGGCGATGGCCTCCCGGTTGATCGTCAGCAGGTTTGACGGGGAGCGAACGGCGGCCAGGGAAAGGATATCTTTTTCGGTCAACTCCTTGCACCCCTTGACGACGGTTTCCCGGACTCGGAGATAGGGGGAAAGGAGGATCTGGTCGTAGCCGATCAGCAGCGTCGCGGTTACGAAGACGATGGCCCCGGTCAAAAAAATCACCCGGCCGATTTCCCGCAGCACCTCTCCGGCGCGGCGTCTCAGCCTGTTTTTTTTCACCTCCAGTTGTAGTCGCAAAGGTTTTTTCATTGTTCCCCGATGATCCGTACCTCGGTTTCGAGGGTGAGGCCCGTCTTTTCAAGAACACGCTGCTGAATCAGGGCCACCAGGCCGAGGATGTCCGCCGCCGTCGCATGCCCCCGGTTGACGATGAAATTCGCATGTTTTTCAGAAACCTGGGCGTCACCGATCCGGATCCCCTTAAGCCCCGCCTCTTCGATAAGCCTGCCGGCCGGACAATCCCGCGGGTTCTTGAAGACGGAACCGGCATTCCGGAATTCCAGCGGATGCTTTTCCTTCCTCATCCCAATAATTTCCCGGACGCGTCCGGCGATTTTCTCCGCTTCTCCCCGCCGCAGGCGGATCGCTGCGCCGATGATGATCGTTTCCGCCGGCAAGTCAAGGGTTCTGTATGCAAATGGGAGTTCGTCACGCGTGGCGGCGTGGATGTCTCCCGAAGCATCGAGAAGATTCGCAGATTCAACGATATCCTTAATCTCTCCTCCATAGGCCCCGGCGTTCATCCGGATGGCGCCGCCCACGCTGCCGGGGATGCCGGCGCAGAACTCCATTCCCGTGAGCGCTTCGCGCATCGCAAGGCTCACCAGTTCGGACAGCGGGCAGCCGGCCCCCGCGAGCAGAAGAACGTTGCCTTTTCCTTCATCCCGGAGGCATAGGTCTCGCAGGCATGCCAGCGAGACAAGAGCGCCCCGGAAACCGCCGTCCCGGACAATCAGGTTGGTCCAGTTGCCGACCGGGAGAAAGGGAACCTCCCGTCTCCGGAGATAACCGATGACATTCGTGAGCCCTCCCTCATCTTCCGGAAAGAGGAGGGCGTCGATTCCCCCGCCGACGCCGATCGAGGTGTGGCGTCCGGCCGGTTCGTCGAAGAGGATCGCTCCGGACATCCGCTGTCGGAGCTCTCCGCGGAAGGTCTCATTCCCGATCATCCCTTTTTTTCTCCGCTATCCGCTTTCAGAAACGCCTCGCCCACCTTCCAGACGCTCCCCGCTCCCTGTGTCAGGATGACGTCGGTGGGCTGCGCGATCCGCAGCAGATGGTTTACAATGGCGTCAAAACTCGAAAAATGGACCGCGTTCGGATGACCCGCGCGACAAATCGCCTCGCAGAGCGTCGCTGCGGTCACCCCCGGGATCGGCTCTTCGCTTGCCGCATAGATGTCGGTGATGAGCAGGAGGTCGGCATCCCGGAAGGCTGTCAGAAACTCCTTGAAGAGGGCCTTCGTCCGGGTATAGCGGTGGGGCTGGAAGATGACGATGATCCGCCCGGCCCAGACCTGCCTTGCCGCGGCGAGCGTCGCGCGGATCTCCGTCGGATGGTGGCCGTAGTCATCCACCACGGTGACGCCCCGCGCCTCTCCCCGGACTTCCAGACGGCGCTGAACGCCGGTGAAGCGCTGCAACCCCTCCCGGATGACGGGAAAGGTCAGCTCCATCTCCCCCGCGACCGCAACCGCCGCCAGCGCGTTATAGACATTGAAGAGGCCGGGGACGTTCAACTTTACCGTTCCCATGAGAACATTCCGGCAGTAGAGGGAGAAACGGGATGATGCCCCCGAGTAGGAGATCTCCTCCGCCCGGTAGTCCGCCTCGGGCGACAGCCCGTAGGTTATTGTCCTGCGCTTGATCCGGGGGAGGATCTCCTGCACGTTCGGGTCGTCCAGACAGAGGATTGTCGCACCGTAGAACGGGACGATGTTGGCGAATTGCAGGAATGCCTCCCGGATCTCCTCCAGATCCCGGTAGTAATCGAGGTGCTCGCGGTCGATGTTTGTGATCACGGCGATGCAGGGACTCAGCTTGAGGAAGGAGCCGTCGCTTTCATCCGCCTCCGCTACGATCACCTCTCCGTCCCCCAGTCGGGCGTTGCTTCCGATGCTCGCCAGTTTGCCGCCGATCACCATGGTCGGATCCAGGCCGCCGTGGGCGAGGATCGTCGCCGCCATCGAGGTCGTCGAGGTCTTCCCGTGGCTGCCCGAGACGGCCACGGAGAACTTCATCTTCAACAGCTCCGCGAGCATTTCGGCGCGCGGGATGACAGGGATGTTTCGCCGATGGGCCGCGATCACCTCCGGGTTGTCCGGTCGGACGGCCGTCGAGGTGACGACCACATCCGCGTTTCCGATGTGGGCGGCCGCGTGGCCTCGGTGGATCGCGGCGCCCAGATCATCCAGGCGCTGGGTGGTGTCGGAGGAGGCGAGGTCCGAACCGCTGACCTCATATCCCAGGTTGAGGAGAACTTCGGCGATCCCGCTCATGCCGATGCCGCCGATGCCGACGAAATGGATGCGCCGGACCTTCCGATCCATGCTGCCGGTTTTCAATGTCTCTTTCATGATGCCCTCGCAAGAGGACAGATTTGAAATCTGTCCCCGGGAAATCCGGAAAAGGGGGCGAAGCCCTCCTTCATTTTGCACCTCCGCGGCATTCCGCGGGCCGCCGCTCTTCGATGAGCTCCAGACAGCCGTCGACGATGGCCGCCGCCGCGCGGATGTTGCCCATGGAGGCGGAAGCCGTTTCTATTTGCTTGATCTCCTCTGGATGGCGGTAGAGCCTTTCGATCGCCGCCGCCAGTTTCCTGCCGTCCAGTTCCCTCTCCGGGAGCATCTCCGCCGCGCCGGCGCGGACGAGGAGCTCGGCATTCCGAGTCTGGTGGTCGTTGACGGCGAAGGGGAAGGGGATCAGAATGGCCGCCTTCCCGCCGGCGGTGATCTCCGCGATGGAGGTCGCGCCGGCCCGGCACAGGAGCAGGTCCGCCGCCCGGTAGGCCGCTGCCATGTCCAGGATGAATGGGGTAACCTCTGCCGCGAACCCCCGTTTCCGGTATCCCTCTTCGACCGCCTCCCGATCCTTCTCCCCGGTCTGATGGACGAAGCGGATGCGATCCTTCAGCCCGCCAAGGCTGTCGAGGGCCTCCATAACGATCAGGTTGATCGCGTGGGACCCCTGGCTTCCACCGAAGATCAGCAGCGTGAAACTTGGGTCGTCTGTTTCGCGCTGCCGACCTTCGGTGAGAAAGGCCGTACGGATCGGGTTTCCGGTGACCCGGGTTCGGCCGGCGGGAAACCAGCGCGCCGACGCGGCGAAAGTGACGAAAACCCGGTCGGCGAAACGGCCGAGGATCCGGTTGGTCAGGCCCGGATAGGCGTTCTGTTCGGCAATCGCCGTTTTCAACCCCAGCAGCCGGGCGGCGAGGACCGCCGGTCCCGAGGCGTACCCGCCCACGCCGACGACGACGGCGGGTTGAAACGAGCGGAGGATACGGAAGGAGGCGATCAAGCTGCCCGGGATTTTGAGGAGGGAGGCCAGAATCCGAACCGGACCACGCCCCTTGAGGCCTTCCACCCTGATTGTCCGGAGGGGGAGCCCGAGTCCGTCCAGGATCTTCTTCTCCAGTCCCCGTTCGGTCCCGATGAACAGGATGCGGTTGGTCGGATCTCTCCGGAGGAACTCCTCGGCGATCGCGATCCCCGGGAAGAGATGGCCGCCCGTCCCGCCGCCGGCGATGATCATCCCGACGCCGCGGGGAGCCGGAGACGGGCCGCAAGGCCCATCCTCCGCCCCGACCCCGGTTTGTCGGGGTGTGGGCGCCGTCGTTTGCGGATCACCGCAATGCTGTTTGTCGACCATTGTCTCTTCCATGTTCTTAAAAAGCCGTTCCGCTGCCGTCATGATTCATAGGTGGAGATGTTCAACAATATGCCCACCGCCGCAAGGGACATCAGCAGCGAGGTGCCTCCGTAACTGAGAAACGGGAGGGCAAGCCCCTTCAGCGGGATAAGCCCCATCACGCCCGCGATGTTGATGAACACCTCCAGCGCGAGCATTATCGTGAGCCCTGCGGCCAGCAGGTTTCCGAACCGGTCCGGGGCCTTCAGCGAAATCCGGAAACCGCGGATGATCAGGGTGATGTAGAGCAGCAGAATCAATCCGATGCCGATGAAACCGCTCTCTTCGGCAATCACCGAGAGGATAAAATCCGTATGTGGTTCCGGGAGATAGAAGAGCTTCTGCATCCCGTCCCCGATTCCGACGCCGAACGTGCCGCCGGATCCGAAGGCGATCAGCGACTGGATGATCTGAAACCCCGAATCACGGGGGTCCTTCCAGGGGTCGAGGAACGCCGTCAGGCGGGCCAGCCGGTAGCTCTTGTGGAGGAGGAGCCAAAGGGCGACGGGGAGAGAGAGCGCGGCCAGGCCCGCCAGATGGACGATCCGGCCGCCGGCCAGAAAGATCATCAGAAAGGTGAGCAGCGCGATGATGACCGTTGTGCCGAAATCCGGCTGGAGCAGGATCAGGCCGACCAGAGTCCCCAGGATGCCGAGGGGGATCAGCATCCCCTCGCGGAATTCGCGGATATGGTTTGCCTTCTCCGTCAGAAAATGGGCGAGGAAGAGGATCAGGGCGACCTTGACCATTTCGGTGACCTGAAAGGAGAAGAGCCCGAGGTTGAGCCAGCGCACGGCGCCGCCGGCGCGGATCCCGAGATTGGGAACCCATATCAGCAGCAGGAAAAAAACGGACAGGATGATGCCGGGCCAGGCCAGTTTCCGGAGCTTGTAATAGGAAACGCGGGTTGCGAGCGCCATCACTCCCAAGCCGAGACAGAGGAAGAAAAGCTGCTTCTTGAGAAAGAACTGACCGTCGCGGAACCGTTCCATCGCAAGGATGGAGCTGGAGCTGTAAATCATCACCGTCCCGATCGTCACGAGGAGCAGCGTGACCAGCAGCAGGATCAGGTCCGGTTTTTTTTCGTTTTCGGTTCGCCTTTTCATCTCTCCATCCGCCTGACCCATTCTTGGAAACAGTTGCCCCGCTCCTTGTAGTCCTTGAATTCGTCGAAGCTGGTACATCCTGGAGAAAGCAGGACGACGTCGCCGGGCGATGCGGAGCTGTAGGCCTTTTCCATCGACTCCTTCATCGTCGGCGCAAGGGTCGTTTTGACCACGCCGCCGACCATGCCGTTGATCTTTTCCCTCGCCTCGCCGAAGAGAACCAGCTCCTTCACCCCCCGGCGGATCAGCGGGGCAAGGGTCCGAAAATCACCCTCCTTGTCTCTCCCTCCGAGGAGGAGGACGACCGGTTGGGAAAAGCTCTCGAGCGCCCGCATGACGGCGCCGACGTTGGTCCCCTTGGAATCGTTGTAGAAGAGGACGCCGTTTTTCTCCCCGGCGTATTCAATCCGGTGGGCGATTCCCCGGAAGCCGTCAACCGCCCGGATGATCACCCCGGGGGGGCAGCTGCATGCCCGGGCCGCGAGGATGGCCGCCATCACGTTTTCGCAGTTGTGTCGACCGGGAAGATGAATCATCGCCAGCGGATATTCCTCTTTTCTTCCTGCAGGGAGGAGGTGAACGAGGGTCTCTCCGGAGAGGAACATCCCGCGGTCGACGGCGCCGGAGGAGCTGAAGAGTTCCGTCCGGGCGGTCAGACGCCCGCACAGCGATGTCGTGGTTTCTTCGTCCGCATTCAGGATTGCGAGGTCTCCGGCGTTCTGGCAGGCGAAGATCCCCTCCTTGATCTCCCGGTACGCATGGAAGCTCCCGTGATAGTCGATATGGTCGGAAGTGACGTTCAAAAGCACGGCGATCCGGGGATGAAACGTCTGCGCCCACTGGAGCTGAAAACTGCTTACCTCCACAACCGCCCAGTCCGCACCCTGCGGCCCGTCGACGTAACCGATCAGCGGGGCGCCGATGTTCCCGCCGACAAAAACCTTTTTCCCCGCCCCGCGGAGGATCTCGCCGATCAGAGAGGTGACCGTCGTCTTGCCGTTCGTGCCGGTGATGGCGACGAGCGGGGTCTTCAGAAATCGCCAGGCGAGTTCGAGCTCGCTCAGCACCGGGATCCCCTGCCGGACCGCGTCGACCAGGATCGGGTTGTCCGGATAAATCCCCGGTGAGGGGACGACAAGATCGGCATCGGTCAGGATCTCCGGGCCGTAGGGGGCAACGGTCAGCTCCGCCTGCAGATTCTCCAGCGCGGCCGAGGCCTCTCCCCAGGCCGATAGGGGCTTTGCGTCGGTGACCGCGATCCGGGCTTCCCGGCCCGCAAGGAAACGGGCCGTTGCGAGCCCCGTTTTCCCGATGCCGATGACCGCCACTTTTTTTGCTTTCAGATCCATCGCGTTCCATTTACCTCAATTTCAACGTGCTGATGGCTACGAGCGCCAGCAGCACGGAGATAATCCAGAAGCGGACGATCACCTTGGGTTCGGGCCACCCCTTGAGCTCGAAATGATGGTGGATCGGGGCCATCCTGAAGATCCTCCGTCCGCCGGAGAGCTTGAACCAGCCTACCTGAAAGATTACCGAGAAGGTCTCCAGAACGAAAATCCCGCCGACGATGGCGAGCAGGATCTCCTGTTTCGTCAGTATGGCAAGGGCGCCCAGGGAACCGCCCAGCGAGAGGGAGCCGACGTCCCCCATGAAGACCTCCGCGGGATAGGCGTTGTACCAGAGGAAGCCGATCCCGGCGCCGACGACCGCGCCGCAGAAGATCGCCAGCTCACCGGTTCCCGCCACGTAGGGGATCTGGAGATATGTTGCGATCTTAACGTTACCGGCAAAATAGGCGAACATGAGGTAGGTCATGAAGCAGGTGATCGCCGGGCCGATGGCGAGGCCGTCCAGGCCGTCGGTCAGATTCACCGCGTTTGCGGCGCCCACGATGATGAAGGTCGTAAGCACTATGTAGCCCCATCCCAGGTTCGGCAGAACCGTCTTGAAAAAAGGGATGGTTACGTACGGGTTGAACCCCGGTTTCATATAGAGAATGATGCTGAAGAACAGTGCAATCGCGATCTCCGCGGCCAGCCGGATCTTCCCCGGTACGCCCCGGCTGTCCTGCCGGGTGAACTTCCGGTAGTCGTCGAGGAATCCGATCAGGCCGAAACCGACCGTGACCATGATGACAAGCCAGATGCAGCCGACAGTCAGGTTTGCCCAGAGGAGCGTGGAGATGGTGACGGCAAAGATGATCAGGATGCCGCCCATCGTCGGCGTTCCTTTTTTCGCATGATGAGAGCCCGGTCCATCCTCGCGGATCGTCTGGCCGATCTGGAGTTCTTGCAGCTTGCGGATGAGCCAGGGACCGACAACAAAACAGATCACGAGGGCGGTGATCGCCGCATAGATCGTCCGGAAGGTGATGTACCGAAAGACGTTGAAATAGGAATATGTCTCATGTAGCGGATATAAAAGATGAAAAATCATTTATCAAACCTTCCTGCGACGCCCGTTGCCTTTCGTGCGGCGCACCCCGTTTGCGGTTTCAGATCAAATGCAGCAATCATACTTTCCGCCACCGCTTCCATCTTCATCTTTCGGGATCCCTTGATCAGAACCCAGTCGCCCGTTTTCAACCGGGACTGGAGAGAAGAGACAACCTGCTCAGGGTAGTCGAAAAACGCAATCCGCTCCGCCGGAAACCCCATACGGATTGCCCCGGCTGCCAGCGCTTTCGTTAACGATCCTTTGAGAAACAGATCCTGAATGCCTATATCCGCAAGGAGCGCCCCGATTTCCTGATGCCATTCCTCCGACCGTTCTCCCAGCTCCAGCATGTCGCCAAGGATCACGACGGCTTTTCCGTTTCCCCGAAGCCCCTGCAGGGTCTTCAGCGCCTCCCGCACCGAGGCCGGATTGGCATTGTAGGTATCGATGATCAGGTAGGCGCCGTTTCCGAGTTGCCGGATCTCGGTCCTTCCCGGGACCGGACGGAAAGCGGCAAGTCCCGCCGCGATTTCGCTGCGGTCAAAGCCGAGCGCCCACGCGGCGGCGGCGGCGGCCAGCGCGTTTCTGACGTTGTGTTCCCCTGCGGCGGCCAGGAAAACCGGGTCGCCGATTCCGTCGATGACGAGATCGAAACGCATTCCCTCCGGTCCTGCCGTCTCGACCCTCCGGGCAGTGACCGCGGCGCCCGGGCCGAGGCCGAAGGTCACCCGTTTTCCCTGCCGGCGCCGCGCAAGGAGGTCGATCGCCGGATCGTCGTGGTTGAGGATCGCCGCGCCCTGTCCGGCCATGACCTCAAAAAGAGATCCCTTTTCCTCCCGGATCGCATCGAGGGAACCAAGCCCTTCGATGTGGGCGGGACCGATGTTCGTGATCAGACCGACGTCCGGTACGGCGATGGCCGTGAGCATCGCAATCTCTCCCGGGCGGTTCGTCCCCATTTCGACGATGGCGAGTTCGTGAGTCTTACGCAGCCTGAGCAGGGTCAGTGGAAGGCCGATCCGGTTGTTCAGGTTTCCTTCCGTCTTCAGGGTGTTCCGCGTGCGGGAGGCGATCGCCGCGACCATTTCCTTCGTCGTGGTCTTCCCGGAGCTTCCGGTGATTGCAACCACCGGGATCGGGAATCGTTGCCGCCAGTAGCGGGCGATGTCACCCAGCGCCCTCAGGGTGTCCGGAACGGCGATCACCGGAAGCTCTTCCGGAGTCATCGCGAGCTTCTTCACGGCATCAGCCCGGATGAGGAGGCCGGCGGCCCCGCGTTCCGCGGCCTTTGCCAGGCAGTCGTGGCCGTCGAAATTTTCCCCCTCAAGGGCAATGAAAAGCTCTCCTGCGGCCAAGGTTCGCGTGTCCGTGGAGATCCCTCTGCAGGACCAGCCGCGGCCGCCCCGAAGCGGGGCGCCTTCCGTGGCCTTCAGAATCTCCTCGGCGGAAAGATCCTGTGCTTCGTGCGTCATGATCCTTCCCTCCCGGTTTGCCAAAGCCTCAGCTCCTCCCGCGCGATTATACGATCGTCGAAGGGAAACTTCCGGCTGCCGACGATCTGGAAATCCTCGTGGCCCTTTCCGGCGATGAGGACAATATCCGCAGGCCCGGCGAGACCGATGGCCGCGGCGATGGCCGCTCTCCGGTCGGGGAGGACGAGGTAGCCTCTCTGCTCCGGGATTCTCCTAAATTCCCGGATATCGGTGAATTTCGGCGCCCGAATGCCCGTTTCGATCTCCCGGATGATCTCCAGGGGATCCTCCATCCGCGGGTTATCCGAGGTTACGATGGTCAGATCGCTGTAAGCCGCAGCGGCCTCGCCCATGAGCGGTCTCTTCCCGCGGTCCCGATCCCCGCCGCACCCGAAAACGGTGATGATCCTTTCCTTCCGGAAGAGTGTCAGATTCTGGAGGACCCGCTTCAGGGCGTCGTCCGTGTGGGCATAATCAACAAAAACGGCGGGCTGCCCCGCCGTGTTCACTTTTTCAAGCCGTCCCGGGACCTGGATCAGACCGGCGATCCCGTTCCGGATGACCCGTCCGGGAATCTCGATGGATCGGGCCGCCGCCGCCGCGGCAAGGATGTTGTAGAGATTGAATCTTCCCATCAGTGGGGATGTGATGTCGAGCGCATCGTCCTCGATGTTCAGCTTCGCGTCGATCCCCCCGAGAGAGAGATGAAAGGGGTTTGGATGGACATCGCAGGGGTTGTCGATACCGTAAGTGATGCAGACGCCCCCGACTTCCCGGATGATTCGCCGCCCAAAAGGATCGTCGCCGTTGACGATCATCGGCCGGGGGCGGTTTTTCCCACCGCCGGGGAGAATCTCGGAAAAAAAGCGCTTTTTTACCTGGAAGTAGTTTTCCATGGTTCGGTGGTAATCGAGGTGGTCCTGTGTGAGATTGGTGAAGATCCCCAGGTCGAACGCGCAGTCATCGACCCTGCGGAGGTCGATGGCGTGGGAGGAAACCTCGACCACGCAGTGGGTGACCCCGTGATCGGCCATCTCCCGGAGAATCCGCTGCATCTCGAAGGATTCGGGTGTGGTGTTGGGTGCGGGGAGACTCTTGTCGCCGTATCGGTAGTCGACCGTTCCCATGATGCCGACGGAGTGGCCCGCGGCCCGGAGGATCGCCTCCAGAATGTAGGAAATGGTGGTCTTTCCGTTCGTTCCCACCACGGCAATAAGGCAGAGAGAGGATGAGGGGTGCCCGAAGAAATTCCTTCCAAGGCGGCCCAGAACCTGACGGCTGTTGCGGACACGGATGGCCGTAACGCCGGCGGGCGGGGTGAAGTCTCGCTCATGGATGATAAAACGGGCGCCGCGGGTCAGGGCATCACCGATGAATTGATGGCCGTCCGTCTTTAGGCCGGAGATCGCCACGAAGAGACTGTTCTTTTCACACTGGCGCGAGTCGTAACGGACGGAATGCACTTCCCCGTCCGGATCTCCCGTGATCCCGATGGTTTCGATTCCTTTCATCAACTGCGGAAGTTGCATCGGACACCTCAAGAACCCATCCCGAAGGTGACAGTGCAGAAGCGGTCCTCCGGCGCGGGCATCCCGGCTGCCGGCTGCTGAGCGATCGCCCAACCGCTTCCGATGACACGTACATCGATCCCGTTTTCTTTCGATTTTTTGATGACCTCGCGGATTGTCATTCCCCGGAAATTCGGCACCGTGGTCTCGTCTGTCTCCGTTCCTGACAGGTCTGTGGGTGGCGCCGGGACGGATGCAAGCATGACCTTCATGTCGCTGCTGACGGGTTTCCCCTCGGGGACACCTTGCGGCAAGGTGTCCCCAACGGGGTTCTCCCGGATGTTCGTTTTGAAGCAGGTCAGAAGCTGTTCCCCGATATTCTTGAAGACCGGGGCAGCCGCCACGCCGCCCCACCGATCCCGTTGCGGTTCGTCGAGAACGACCAGGATTGCAATCTGCGGGTCCTCCGCTGGAAAGAACCCCATGAAGGAGGTTTTGACCCTCTCCGAGGAGTAGGCGCGCTGGGCAAAATCGAATTTCTGCGACGTGCCCGTCTTCCCCGCGACGGCGACGTTTACGATGCGTGCATGCTTGCCGGTCCCGTCTTCCATGCCGACCACGTCGGTCAGGATGGCGGTGAGACGCTTTGCCGTCTCGCGGGATATGACCCGGCGGACCGCGCTGGGCTGATAAGTCTGTACGAGGTTTCCGTTCCGGTCCATGAGCCCGCGAACGATCAAAGGCTTCATCAGGAGCCCCTGATTGGCAATGCTCGAGAGTGCTGTGATCAATTGGATGGCCGTGACGGAGATCCCCTGGCCGAAGGAGATGGCCGCGGCGTCCACCCTGGTCCATTTCTCCACAGGCCGTAGAAGCCCTCTTACCTCGCCCGGGAGATCGATTCCGGTTTTGGCGCCGAACCCGAACTTGCGAATATACTGGGAGAACCGCTCCTTGCCAAGCTTCTCGGCGATCTTGATCGATCCGATATTGCTCGAATATTTGAGGATATCGTGTACGCTCAGCGCGCCATGGCGCTTGCGTTGCGCCTCGCGGAACACCCGGTCGGCGATCGTATAACTGCCGTTTTCGCAGTTGAACAGATCCGTTTCCTTGACGACTCCCTCTTCAAGGGCAGCCGCTACCAGAAACGGCTTGAAGGTGGAGCCGGGATCGAAACTGTCGGTGATCGCCTTGTTTTTCCCGGCGGCGAGGTTGACCGAGGAAAAACGGTTGGGGTCGAATCCCAACTCATTGGCCAGGGCCAGGATTTCTCCCGTCTTGGGATCCATGACGATGGCGAATCCCCCCTTGGCGCCTTTGTTCTTTACGGCGGCTTTCAGATGGGATTCCACGAGGTGCTGAATGCGGTTGTCGATGGTCAGAACGAGATGGTAATTCTCCTTCTGGACGGTTTCGGGCCTCTCCACACGGGGATAGAGACGCTTCCCTTTGGCGTCACGCGTCCAGATCAATTTTTCAGGGGCGCCCTTCAGATAGCGGTCATAGCGCAGCTCAAGCCCTTCAAGGCCGGTGGCGTCGATGCCGACAAAGCCGATCAGATGGCCGGCCACTTCGCCGCTGGGATAGTAACGTTTTGGTTCCTTTAAGATGATGATTCCATCGACGCCCATCTCCTGCACGAGACTGGCCTGTTCGGGGGTGATTCCCCGGGCGAGCCAACGGAAATTCTTTGTGCCGGACAATTTTTTCTGAAGAACCGCCTTGTCTGTCTGGAGAATGACAGCGAGCCGCCCAGCGACCTCGCGGGGGTTCTCGATCTTGGATGGATCGGCGAAAACGGAATCGGCCATGATTGTGGCGGCCATTTTTTCGCCGTTCCGGTCGAAGATGATCCCCCTTTCCGGCTGCAGCAGAAGGGTCTGAGTATGCTGCTTTTGGGCAAGGGCCTTCAGCGCCTTTCCGGACAGGATCTGCAGTTGAAAAGCGCGCGATACGAGGGCGGTGAAAAGCACCAGGAAGAAAGCCAGCAGCATAGCGATTCGGAATTTCATCCACTTTCTGGATTCGCCGGTCATTTCAGCAGGATCACCTGTTCCCTTTCCGGATACGTCATCTGCAGTTTTTCCCGGGCGATGGTTTCGATCCTTTGGGGTGATTTCAGCGTGGCGAATTCGACCTTCAGCTTCGTCTGCTCTTCCGTGATCTGTTCCCGGATGCTCAGTTCCCGGGCGATCTGGTACTCCAACTCCGTCATGTGGATATGGCTCCATACGTAGAGGAGGGCGACCGCCATCAGGACTGAGGCGATGAAGATCCAGGTCGAATATCCGATACGGCCGGATGCATCCTCCTGTGGGCGAACCGTCTGTTTGAGAACCTCTACGGCCTGCATGATCCTATCCTCTCTGCGACTCTCAGTTTTGCGCTTCTGGCCCGCGGGTTATCGTGGACCTCCGTCTCACCGGGAACCACCGGCTTCCGTGTCAGGACTTTCATCGTCGGTTTCCGACCGCAGGAGCAGCAGGGAAGATCGGAAGGGCAGGTGCAGCCTTTCTCCTCCGCATGAAACGCGTTCTTCACGATTCGGTCCTCCAGTGAATGAAAAGAGATCACACAGAAGCGTCCGCCGTCATTGAGACACTCCATTCCGTCTGTTAAAGCCTGCCGCAGGCTGGCGAGTTCATCGTTAACAGCGATTCGGAGGGCCTGGAAGGTCCGGGTGGCCGGGTGGATCCGGGTAAGTCTCCGGGCCTTGGGCAATGCCGAGGCCACGATTCCGGCGAGATCGGCCGTCGTTCGGATCGGGGAAAGAGTCCGCCTCTCCACAATGGCCCGCGCAATTCTTCCCGCCATCCTCTCCTCTCCGTAATTCCGGATGATCTTTTCCAGTTCGTTCCGGGACAGCGTGTGGATGAGATCGTCCGCGCTCGGACCCTGGTCCTGGTCCATCCGCATGTCCAGAGGGGCATCCAGGGCGAAGCTGAAGCCCCGTCCTGCCGTGTCCAGTTGATGGGAGGAAACCCCCAGATCGAGGAGGATTCCCTCCACCTTTCCGATGTTCATCCCGGTTAGAATGGTTTCCATCGTGGCGAAATTTCCCTTCAGCAGGGTCGCCCGGTCGCCGAAAGGCGCCAGGCGCCTCTGTGCTTCCCGCAGTGCATCCGCATCGGTGTCGATGCCGATCAGTCGGCCGTTCGGCGCCGAGTTCCGCAAAATTTCAAAGGCGTGACCTCCGCCCCCCACCGTGCCGTCCAGATAGACGGCCCCGGTTCGGCATTGAAGGGATGCCATAACCTCTGCAACCAAAACCGGCTTGTGGAAGACGTCCATATCATGTTACTTTCGCTACGAATTTGGGAGCAGCCCGTCTGGGGCCATTCTATATCCCGAGATCCGCCATATAGTCGCTGAAGCCGTCCAGGTTGTCCCCGCTTTTTTTCATCTCGGCTTCGAACCTGTCCTTGCTCCAGATCTCGATCACCTTGATCATGCCGGCGATGACGATGTCCTTCTCTATCTTTGCAAATTCCCTGAGATTTTGGGGAATGAGGATCCTTCCCTGGCCATCCAGAGTGCAATC
Source organism: Pseudomonadota bacterium (assembly GCA_018896355.1). GTDB lineage: Bacteria > Desulfobacterota > Syntrophia > Syntrophales > UBA5619 > UBA5619. Next base: position 2,120 of record JAHIMW010000054.1, on the reverse strand, counting down.
AACCGCCCCGGACATGAAAAACCGCTGAAAGGCGCGGACCTCTTTCCGCAGCAGGGATTGGTGAGAGACCTTTTCCTCGATGATACGCCACTCATCGTAAGGAAAAATCATCAGATAGCCGTCCCAGTTCGTGATGACGAGACGGTTGTCGTATTTCTCGGCGAACACCTCACGGAGTCGCGAAGGAAAAATGACTCTCCCTTTGTCGTCGATGGTGTGGTAATACTGACCCCTGAAGACAGACATTGAAGGCTTTCCCTCCACAATAATCCACTTTGCCCCACTTTTGGCCTAAGATAGAGGAGGATTTTGCCTTTGTCAAGAAATATTTTTTACTTTTTTTGTCTGTTAATCTGATATTTTAAAACGGCCTGATTGTGGCTGGCGAGGTTGGTGGAGAAATTATGTGTGCCGTCGTTCTTGGAGACGAAGAAGAGGTAATTGACTTTGGCGGGGTAGAGGGCCGCCCGAAGGGAATCGATGCCGGGGTTGGCGATGGGACCAGGCGGCAACCCGTCGATCCGGTAGGTGTTGTGGGGTGTGTCCGATTTCAGGTGCCTTCGCAGGATGGTTTTCACTTGGCCGTTTTCCTGTTGTAAGTTGTATATGGCCGTCGGGTCGCTCTGCAGTTTCATCCCCCTTTTCATACGGTTGTGAAAAACGGCGGAGATCAGCGGTTTTTCGGCGTTGTTTCCAGATTCCTTGCCGATGATCGAGGCAAGGGTCACCCACTGGGGGAGGGTCAGGCCGATTTCCTCTGCCCGCTCCCGCATCTCCGGCGTCACGGTCCTCCAGAACCGCGCAACAATGATCCGGATGATTACTTTGATCGCCATGGACCGATCGAACCGGTAGGTGTCGGGGTAGAGGTATCCCTCAATGCTGTCGGCCTCGATGTCGAGAGAGGCGAGGAAAGATCGGTCGGTTGCCAACGTCATGAATTCTTTTTCATCCACCAGTTTAAAGGCGGCAAGCCGCCGGGCCACCTCGTTTGCGGTGATGTCCTCGGGCAGTGTCACCTGATAAACCTTGATCTCCCCCCGGACCAATTTGTTGAGGATCACCGAAGGCGACATCGCACTGGAGAGTTCATATTCACCCGCCCGAATGTGTCCCGCCGCATTTTTGCCCAGGGCCAGCATCCAGAAGAAGGGACGATTATGAACCAGACCGGCATTGTTGAGAATCTCCGTAATCCGGAAGAAACCGGATCCTTTCGGGATGTCGACCGTCTTGGCGATGGTGATGTCGTTGACGGGGGTTGTTGCATAACGGTAGAAAGCCGCTCCGGTAAAGAAAAGGACCAGAAGCAACAGGAGCGCCCTCTTTCGCCGATGATTGAGGGTTATTCCCATGCTCTTTTCTTTAATAAATGCAAGCAGGTTCATCGGGCGATCTGTCCGTTTTATCTCCTCCCATCTCTTTTTAATCCATGCAAGCATGTTCATTAGGCGGTCCGTCCATTTTTCTCTTCTTGGGGAAGAGCATCGAGATAGCCTTGAAGGATGATGCAGGCGGCCAGCCGGTCGACGACCGCCCTTTGCTTCTCCCGGCGCACGCCGGTTTTCCTAAGGAGCTCCTCCGCCTCTTTCGTGGAAAGGGTTTCATCCCGGCGGATCACGGGCATGGACAGACGGGCCTCCAGCCGCCGGGCGAACCGGTTGACCTTATCGCACTGGATCCCCTCGCTGCCGTCGAGGCGGAGCGGGTAACCGATGACGATCTTTTCGACGCCGAAGCGTTCGACGAACCCGGAGATCGCCGCGAGATCCGCATCGCGGTTCTTCCGGACGACGGTGGCGATCCCCCGGGCGGTCATCCCAAGCTCATCGCAGATTGCGACGCCGATCCTCCGATCGCCATAATCGAGTCCCAGCACTTTCATCTTCCATCCCTTCAGCATATCATATACTTATAAATCATCTGCCGTCAAATTCCAAATTATTCTACCACGAATCCATGGAGCATCGCCATCGTCTTGTCATGCCATGTTATCGCCCCCCGCTTTTTTCAATCCGCAAAAGAGAGAATGAGGGCTTCCGGGTCGCAATAGATGAATTAGGGCAAAGTCCTTTTTAAACTGGGGCTGGTCGATGGCGGATCGGAGCCCGAATACTGGT
>JAHIMW010000053.1 GCA_018896355.1 Pseudomonadota bacterium | reverse complement strand
GGAGGGTTAGGGTGGGGGTGATAAGTGACTGTATTTCCGGATGTAATTTCCCCCTCCCCTTAATCCCCTCCCGCAAGGGGAGGGGAAAATTGACTTTTGACGAGGGCATCAAGAGTGATGAGTATTGAAAATACGCCCCGCCGGACAATCAGCCCGACCCATCCGGGGGAAATGTTGCGAGAAGATTTCATGCCGGACTGCGGTCTCACGACCGCCAAGCTGGCTGAATCGCTGGGGGTGTCCCGGCAGACGATCAATGAAATACTGCGTGAACGATGGGCGATGACCTCGTTAATGGCCCTGCGACTGGCCCGTCTGTTCGGAAACACCCCGGAATTCTGGCTGAATGCCCAGCGCGCCTACAATTTATGGCAGGCGGAGCAGGTGTGCGGACAGGAAATTAACAAGATCAAACCGCTCCGCGCAGCATAAGCCGCGCGACCGCGGAGAAACACCATTTTCGGTTATTACGAGGGTGTTAACTTTCATCTTCCGAGGTTTCATAAAAAAGATTGTATGGTGCTTGGTCTTCTTTGACCACATGATTTCCAAATTCTTCGGATAGGCCAATGAATTGTTCTAAAGGAACTTTTCGCATGGCTTTCCGCAAATACTTCTCTGTTTCACTGTCGGTCATGCGAAGCAAATCATGTTTGAATCCAACAGATTTGTTCAAAACCTGGGCAGCTTGTCTCGGCCAATATCCCGCGCTCATTTGAATGATCGTGCCGTGCACTTCTTCTGCCATACGCTTAATTCGACTATTTGCGCCAATGCGGTCAACGAGAATAATGGTCGCCATAAAGAATTTTGAACGTCCCAATGAAATCTCGCGCTCAAATCGTGTCACTTTGTCAAGTGAAATTTCGGGATTTCCCCTTCCTATAAATCCAATGTCAAATCGAACACCTTGACCCAACTCATAAAGCAAGGTCGCGTCGCTTTCGCGTTTTTCATTGCGTGAGGAAAGCCAAAAGACTTTCTCGTATTCCTGTGGAGGTGGTGCGATGTGCTTAAAACCTAAAATATGAAGCAATGAGCCAAGTACTAATTTTTCAAAGAGTTTGCCATAAGCAGATTTTTCGGAGCCTCGAATGGCGAGAGTTTGTGCGCCAATCGTGTTTAGCAGGTATGTCACCCAAAGCCAATTGATTTGAGCCTTTTGATTTCCATTTATTGTGATTTCACCTTCCAATGTCCCTTTTTCTGATTTTCTTGCGGCAATGACTTCATCGCATATTTGGATATATCTATCTCGATATTCCGCAATTGCTTCGGGATCATCTCTCAAAACATTTTGAAATGCTTTGTCGGTTAAGCCAAGAATCCATTGAGCAAGCCACCTCTCGGCTTTGGATAAACTTCCTTTTAAAAGAATGTCCGTGGCTATCCTGGGCAGTTCATGTACAAAATCTTTGGAGTTTGCCGAACCTTTGATGAATAACTCCATAGTTGCCAAATTCAATGTAGCAATTCTACGGCGTGTTAGAGCTTCGGTTGAATCCCTCAAATTCTTGCCTGTGAGAATATCTAATACAACGCCGCGGACAATATCCAGCCCAATTTGTTCTACAAGTTGACTGCCGCTGGCAGAAAGTAAATCCAAATCTGTGGTCGAGATTAGGTCTGTCAAAGCATTTAGTTGTTTTTTGATTTTGGGCATACTACTCCTCAGAATAGCATATTGTCTGCGTCAACAGGCGCACAGTTAATGGTGTGAACTTGTCTTGCTTCTTTTCCAAGCCAAGACTTGGCTTCTTCTCGAATGATAAAGATATACTTTGGATTCTGTTCAAGCAGCACAAAACGTCTGTTTAGTTTTACAGCCGCTTTCCCAACTGTGCCGATTCCAGCAAATGGGTCAAGCACAACATCCCCTTTGAAAGAATAATACTTGATTACTTTCTCTGCTAATTCAACAGGGAAAATGGCGGGGTGGCGCTGATCATGGGACGGAGTAATTTTCCAGATGTTTGTCCGGTCGTAGTTGTCTCCGATTTTTGAGGCCTTCACGGTTTCTTTTTCGGGATGAGCGCGGATATTCCAGTCAATCAATTTGTCCGTGTGCTTGCGATAAACCAAAATGTATTCCGTGACGGGGACAGGTTTGTATTGCAAAGGATTTCTGTCAGCAGCGAAGCGTCTGCCTCTGCCTGTCGCCCAACCAGCCCCTTCTGGCTTTTCCCAGATAATATCATCAATAAAGTCATAGCCTTCCTCAATAAATAGCCTGTGCATGTCAAAAGGCACGGCGATGCGGCGTGAGGCTTCGTTTCGGTTAGCGCGTCGAACAAGTACAGGGGAAACATTCATCACGAAGAAACAACCCTCGGACAAAACCCGGTGAGCATTTTGAATAATTTTTCGAATTTTGAGCAGATACTCTTCGTAGGTGATGTAATCGGTGTATTCGGGACGGGCATTGTAATAGGGCGGGGAGGTGAATATCAAATTCACACTTCCGGCAGGAAGTTCCTGTAACAGTTCCTCGCTATCGCCTTGTGCGATAGTATTTCGTAGCGATGACAAAACATAGGTATCGTTTTGCTTTTTTACCTTTGTTTTATTATGGCCATTTCGTCCAAGTAGGCGGGATTCGAGCACTTCGGAATTAGTTGATTTATCTTCAATAATAAATGACGTGTACGCATCAATGACAACTTCACCCATCCGGTCACGCGACGTTTTCCCCACTAAAGGCACTCGCCAAATGTGATAACGGTCATCTACTTCTGGTAATCCAAATTCAATCGCATTCTCTAATTTCGCACGTTCCAGCCAAAAAGACGCGACCTTCTTTGCAGACTTCACATCTAAAACATTGTATTTTCTTTTTGTTGAAACTGAAGTTTCTGTTAACATGATAAGCCCATTTTAACATTTAGCTCCTATAATTTCTCCTGTGTAGCCATTTGATTTTGGTAGGAAATTGATTTTAACAGGTAAAAGTATAGAAGGGCTGTTATTGCCTGTCAAGGGATATTTCCATCGAAAAGCAGGGGTGAGCTGGCGATGCTGTTGGGCAAGGGATTTGGAGCTACTGCCGCTCTTTTGAGAAATCAGCTCACTTTTTGGTCGAGTCACACGGTAAGAGGACATTTATGAGCACAATTCAGACAAACCTCTCCTGAACACCTTGTTTTTACGATGCGTTATGATTGGATGTATTGATCCCAAGAGTATTCGAGGTCGCCGTAGATAGTATCGGCGTGTGTTTGAAGCTGGAAATCGACAGCGGCGTATTCCCGGATTGGCGGGGCGCGAGTTTTTTCGATTGTGTTTTTCCCGGCGATCATATTAAATTCCTTGCGGAACTGCAAGGAAATAGGAACCCATGACTCGGGAATATGACGTCATCGTTGTCGGGGGAGGGCATGCGGGCTGCGAGGCCGCGCTCGCGGCGGCCAGGATGGGTTGCGAAACCCTGCTGTTCAACATCAACCTGGACGCGATTGCACTGATGTCCTGCAACCCCGCGATCGGCGGTCTGGCCAAGAGCCAGCTCGTCAAAGAGGTCGACGCGCTGGGCGGCCAGATGGGCCGGATCGCCGACCAAACCGCCGTCCACTTCCGGCTGCTGAACGCCTCCAAAGGGCCGGCCGTCCAATCCACCCGTTTCCAGTGCGACAAGCAGCTCTACCGCCTCGCGATGAAGGCCGTCCTGGAGAAGGAGCCGCGCCTGCACCTTCTTCAGGGCCTCGTGGAACGCCTCGTCGTTGAGGATGGGCGGATCCGCGGCGTCATCGATCAGACCAACGTCTTCCATCGCGGCCGGGCGGTCGTGATCACCACGGGGACCTTCCTCGGGGGCTTGATCCACATCGGCGACGTCCGGTATCCCGCGGGTCGGGCCGGCGAGATCGCCTCCCTCGCGCTTTCCTCATCGCTCAGGGAGCTCGGGTTCGAGATGGGAAGGATGAAGACGGGGACGCCTCCCCGGCTTCGCGCCTCCTCGATCGATTTTTCCCGCCTCGTCCGCCAGGACAGCGACCCCGATCCGGAACCCTTTTCCTTTACGACGGAGCGGCTCCGCGAGGATCGCCTACCCTCCTTTTTTTCTGCGACGACCGACGAGACGCACCGGATCATCCGTGAAAACATCCGATTTTCTCCGCTCTACGCCGGGGTGATCCAGGGGGTCGGCGCCCGCTACTGCCCCTCCCTCGAGGACAAGGTGATGCGCTTTGCCGATCGGGGAAGCCACCCGGTGGTCCTCGAGCAGGAAGGGCTGGAGACGGAGGAGATCTACGCGAAGGGACTGGGAAACTGTCTTCCGCCGGATCTTCAGGAGAGAATCGTCCGGAGCGTTCCGGGCCTGGAGAAGGCGGAGATCATGCGCCTGGCCTATGCGATCGAATACGACTTCGTCCACCCGACCGAACTCCGCCTTACCCTGGAGGCGAAGCGGGTGGCAGGGCTTTATCTGGCCGGCCAGATAAACGGAACTTCCGGTTATGAGGAGGCGGCGGCGCAGGGGCTCTGGGCCGGGGTAAACGCCGCGCTAACGATCCAGGGGCGGCCTTCCTTTTTTTTGGACCGGTCGGAAGCCTATATGGGTGTGATGGTGGACGATCTTGTCACGCGCGGCGTCGACGAACCCTACCGGATGTTCACCTCCCGCGCCGAGTACCGGCTGATCCTCCGGGAGGACAACGCGACGCTCCGCCTCATGGGAAAGGGGCGGGAACTCGGCCTGATCACAGAGGAGCAGCACGCGCTTCTCCGGGAGAAGGCCCGCCGGATCGAAACCGGTATCCAAAAAATCTCCTCCGTCCGGATATTTCCGGTGGAAGAGACCAACAGGACCCTCGCGGAGATGAACACGGCGCCGATCAAAAATCCGGTTACCCTTTTTCAGCTCCTCAAGCGCGAAGAGATCGGCTACGACGACCTCTCCCGTTTTGACGGCTGGGAGGCCGTCCCCGATCGCGCGGTCAAACGGCAGATCGAGATCGAGGCGAAATACGAGGGGTACATCCGACGACAGCAGGAGTCTATCCGGAAGATGAAGGATCTCGAAGGGATGAAGCTGCCGGCGGATCTCGATTATGCCGCCGTACCGGGACTCTCCAATGAGCTGAAAGTGAAGCTCTCCCGTGTAGGGCCGGCCACGGTCGGCCAGGCGGAGCGAATCCCCGGGATGACGCAGGCCGCCCTCACGGCGATCCTCATTGTGATCAAGAAGCGGGAGTTTACCGCCGCATCAACTTGATGAACCTTTTTTATCTTTTTCTATTGCTCGCCTTGTCAATAGTTTTTATGATATCAACGAACGCGGACTTCGCAAGCGGTCCTGTGAAGAATAATACACGGGGTTGAATGAATGACCCGGCAGCAAGCTGCAGGGAATTATCAAGTTAAAAGAGCAAGGGGTGTGGCAACTGGATTGGGTATGGTGAAGCGGTTCATATTGTTCATATGTTGTGTCATGCTGGTGTCAGCCTGCGCATCGAAAAGGCCGCCGGTCGTGGAAACACCGGAATCTCGGCAAAAGGCGTCTCAAAGGCCCTATACCGTGCTGGGCAAGCGGTATGAGCCGCTGCAAACCCACGCGGGGTTCGTCCAGACCGGTATCGCAAGCTGGTACGGCGAGGATTTTCACGGCAAAAAAACGAGCAACGGCGAGACCTATGATATGCATGCCATGACCGCGGCGCACAAGACGCTGCCTCTCGGTGTTTTCGTCAGGGTGCGGAACACGGCCAACGGCAATGAGACCATCGTACGTGTCAATGACCGGGGGCCGTTTGTAAAAGGAAGGATCATCGATCTGTCCTATTCGGCGGCCAAGGCCCTCGGAATTGCTATTGCGGGAACAGCGCCGGTGAGGATCGAGGCGCTGGGGTACCTGGGAAGCGGCACAGATCGGTATGCAGCACTGGAGAACTATGATGTCGGCAATTATACCGTCCAGGTAGGTGCGTTTACCGATCCCGCGAATGCAGAAAGGCTTTCCAGGGAAATGAAGAAGGTATATGGGTTCTCGGAAATTCGATCAGCATGGGTGAGGGGGGAGCACTTCTATCGCGTATATGTTGGCAAACATGCGTCGTTAAGGTCCGCTGAAACGTCAGAGCAGAACCTGGAAGAGCGTGGATATCCAGGCAGCTTCGTGGTGTCACTCGACTAATGGCATCTGACCTGTGCAAAGGTATCGAGGTGTCAGATCCTCGTTAACTGACGGTATTTGATCCGGTGCGGCTGGCTCGCCGCGGCGCCGAGGCGGGCCTTCCGGTCCGCCTCATATTCGGAGTAGTTCCCGTCGAACCAGACGGTGGCGCTTTCGCCTTCGAAGGCCAGGATGTGCGTGGCGATCCGATCGAGGAACCAGCGGTCGTGGCTGATGACGACCGCGCAGCCGGCGAAATTCTCCAGCGCCTCCTCGAGGGCGCGCATCGTGTTCACATCGAGATCGTTCGTCGGTTCGTCCAGGAGCAGGACGTTCGCCCCCTCCTTGAGCATCCGCGCAAGGTGGACGCGGTTTCGCTCGCCCCCGGAGATCTGGCTTACCTTCTTCTGCTGGTCGGTTCCCGAAAAGTTGAAGCGGGAGACATACGCCCGGGAGTTCATCTCGCGATTCCCGAGCAGGATGACGTCTCTTCCCGCGGAGATCGTCTCCCAGATCGTTTTGTCGGGGTCGAGGATGTCGCGGCTCTGATCCACGTACGCCAGCTTGACCGTATCGGCAATCCGGATCGTACCCGAATCCGGCTTCTCCTGGCCGGTGATCATCCGGAAGAGGGTTGTCTTCCCCGCGCCGTTCGGGCCGATGATCCCGACGATCCCGCCGGGCGGCAGGTTGAAAGACATGTTATCAACGAGGAGACGGTCCCCGTAGCCCTTGCCCACCCCTTCGGCCTCGATGACGAGCTTTCCCAGACGGGGTCCGGGCGGGATGTAGATCTCCAGCTCCTTTGCACGGGCGTCCATTTCCTGGGAGAGGAGATCTTCGTAGGAGCTGATCCGGGCCTTGGATTTCGCGTGGCGTCCCTTGGGCGACATCCGGATCCACTCTAATTCCCGCTGGAGGGTCTTCTGCCGCTCGCTTTCCGTTTTTTCCTCCTTCTGGAGACGGTTCCGCTTCTGCTCGAGCCAGGAGGAATAGTTTCCCTTCCAGGGGATCCCCTGGCCGCGGTCCAGTTCGAGGATCCAGCCGGCGACATTGTCGAGGAAGTAGCGGTCATGGGTCACGGCGATGACCGTGCCCGCGTAGGCCTGGAGGTGGTGCTCCAGCCAGGCAACGGACTCCGCGTCAAGGTGGTTCGTCGGTTCGTCGAGGAGCAGGATGTCGGGCTTCTGCAGCAATAGCCGGCAGAGGGCGACCCGCCTGCGCTCGCCGCCGGAGAGGATCTTCACCGGGGTTTCTCCCGGGGGGCAGCGGAGCGCGTCCATCGCCATCTCGAGGCGGGAATCGAGATCCCATGCGTCCTGTGCGTCCAGCTTCTCCTGCACCTTCGCCTGGCGGTCGAGGAGTTTGTTCATCGCCTCATCGTCCATCGGTTCGGCGAATTTCTCATTGATCTCATTGAATTCATTGACAAGATCGACCGTTTCCTGCACCCCTTGTTCGACGATCTCGCGGACGGTCTTCGTGTCGTCTAATTGCGGTTCCTGTTCGAGAAAGCCGACGGTATGGCCGGGAGTGAGGATCGTTTTGCCGATGAAATCCTGGTCCACGCCGGCCAGGATCCGCAGCAGCGAGCTCTTGCCGGAGCCGTTCAGCCCCAGGACGCCGATCTTCGCCCCGTAGAAATAAGAAAGGTATATGTCCTTCAGAACCGGTTTTTTTTCGTAGACCTTGCTCACGCCGATCATGGAGTAGATCACCTTGTTCGGGTCGTTTGCCATTGTGTTCCTCCTCTGGAATGATGAAGGAATCTTATCAGCAAATGAAGACGATGAAAAGGGATTCCATTACATGACCATGATCACGGCGGGATGCCGGCGGAGCTTCTCGTAGATACCAAGCCGGTCCGGTTCGCTATCGACCGTCATCTCAACATCCAGGCAGTGGTAGGCGCCGCCTTTGCTGCTTCGGGAAGGGGTGGCGGAGTAGTTCCGCCCTGACAGGAACTCCTCTACAGCTCTGTGGAGAAGGCTGAGGTCGCGGCCGATCACCTTGTAGACCCAGCGGCAGGGGTAGGCAATCTCCGGTTTGCATTCATTTTCGTTCATCTTGTCCTTTGCGACGCTAATGTTTCAGACGGCACATCAGCGATGATTATTCCGCCCGATCAAGTCTCTTTGGGATCATGGGGCGTTCTTTATAATATCTCCGGAATTCAGGAAGCGATTGATCCGGCGAACGGTCTCCGCAATTCTTTGGGCGACGGTCTCCTGCCGATCCCGTTCTTCACTTCTTAGAAAGAAGGGGATCACCGCAAACGATGCCTGAAAGATCTCCTGAAGGGATGCGGTCGTTTCTTTTTGCCGGGTCTTAACCCTGGCCCGTTTCCCATAGCTGTCCCCCTGTTCCTCGTTGAACCCGAAATCGTCGATGATCAGGGCCGACCGGATCGCCGTGATTGCGAACTTCAACTTGACGGCTTCCCAGAATCGACGATCCGCCTTCCAGAAACCGATATCGGCCGAATTGGCAATGAAAAAGGTGAAACGAGGCTCGGCCTCTTCTCCGGCTTTCCGTGCCGGGATGTTCCAGGAGCGGAGATTATGGATAATGGTTTCGGTGGCCTCGGCGTAGTGGTCGGTGGCAATGACGACACACGCACCGGGATTGCCGGCCAGTTTTTCCAGCATGGGACGCCAGAGGGGATCGATCCGCGAATGGGCAAGATAGAGATCGACGAAGCGGGAGGAAGCAGCCGCAATTTCAGCGCCGGCCACACCGGGAGCAACGCCGAGCGCCTCGATCCGCTGTGCCATGACGCGTTTGTAGCCGATTGCCGTCGTGCTGCCCTTTCTCCATGTCGGGCCGACGATCCCGTTCCAGAATACCT
>JAHIMW010000052.1 GCA_018896355.1 Pseudomonadota bacterium | reverse complement strand
CCATATATCCTCCTTTATTCAAGCACAAGATACGGCGTGGCTAAATAACTTCTTTCTTCTTCAGTTCCTGCAGCTTTCCGGAAGAGTACCCGAGTGCGCCGTAAATATGCGCGTTGTGTTCCCCGAACCGGGGCGGAAAGGTCATCTGACGACCGGACTCCTTGAGGAAGGAGGTCATAAACGGCGGCGGAGCCATGAATATCTGCGTACCCGTGATCGGGTCTTTTGCGGTAAGGAGGGCCTCTTTTATATAGACGTCTTCAATGACCTCCTCGATCGTATTTACCCGGGAAATCGCAATCGTGGCCTTTTGGCAGATATCTATCATCTCGGCGGTTGTCTTCGTCTGTGTGCATTCATTTATCTGCATATTAAGGTTCTTCACATCTTTGATACGTCCGCTGTTCTTTTCGTAATCTGCTACTGCCAGCTTCTCAAAGCCGGGGAGCTGCGTGAAGGAGACCCACTGGCGGTCGTTCCCGACGGCAATGTAGACGTACCCGTCCTTTGTCTCATAGACGGAGACAGGGGCGAAGAATTCGTGCGTATTTCCTCGCCTCGAAATCTTGTTTCCAAAAGACTTCGTCAACGTGATCGGCACGGTGAGCCAGGAGGCGGTGGACATAAGCATGGAGACGTCGATCCTTTCCCCCACTCCGGTTCTGGCACGTTTGAAAAGGGCTTTCATGATGAGTCCATATGCATGCTCGCTCGTCCCCATATCGGGCAGCGGCACTCCCATCACCTGCGGGTCCTCGCCGGCCTTGCCTGTGAGTTCCATAAGACCGCCCCGCGCTTGCAGGATGGGGTCGTAGGCGGCCTCGTTACTCTCCGGTCCAAATCCCGTCAGCCCGACCCAGATGAGATCAGGTTTAACCGCCTGCAAGGTATGGTAATCAATCCCCAGTTTCTCATAATTTCTCGGCAGCTGGTTTGTGGCGAAGATATCAACCTTCAGTTTCACGATCATCTCTTTCAGGAGATCCTGTCCTTCAGGCGAGCCAAGGTTCAGGGTAACAGCTTCTTTCCCGGCGTTTATCGCCATGAAATAGGTATTCATCCGCTCTTCTCCCAGCTTGTTCCCCCCAATCATCCGATTGGGATCTCCATATACCGGGTGTTCCAGCCGTATCACCCGGATGCCGTCCATGGCCAGCCGGTAGCTGAGGTAAGGCAGCACCGTTGCCTGCTCCAGGGACAGCATTGTCATTTCTTTAAAGATCTCCATGTCACCCTCCTCTATAATTTTGATATTATTGAAACAAAGAATCGTAAGATTTTCCTTCACGATACTTCTGGTGTTATTTTTTCTGTTATTTTATGTTGACATCCATAATGGTCACAGTATACTTACCACCGCCAAAATGGTCAAGTATAGAAAAATATTTTGTCAAGGTCAGATTTAGTATGTTAGAAGTCATTTTCTGCGTTTTTCTGGCAGAAAATAATTTCGTTAACGCGCTTGTCCAGTTTATCGGGGTCAGGGAGTGTCAAAAAACAGGACGGCCTTACGAAGGTCGCAATAAACAACAAGGAGGATTATTATGAAGGCCAAAAAAAGTTTGCCGATTCTTTTTGCGTTTATCTTTATTTTAGGCGCGCACATCGTTCTTCCCGGAAGCGTATGGAGTCAGATAAAACTGACCTATGCCAATTTTCCACCGGCCTCGACATTTCCCAGTGTTCAGATGGAAAGGTGGGCCAAAGAGGTGGAACAAAGGACCAAAGGCGCGGTGAAGGTGCAGACCTTCCCGGGCGGCACACTTCTTCCCGCAAAAAACATCTTTGACGGCGTTATTACCGGCACGGCCGACATCGGTAATTTTGCCATGAGCTACCAGCCAGGCCGCTTCCTTGTTTCCGAAGCCGTTGACCTGCCTATCGGCTTCACGAGCGCCAAGGCCGCCAGCCTCGCTCTTTACGACCTTATCGAAAAATATCCGAAAGAATTCGAAAAAGTAAAACTTCTCACCCTCTTTACCTGCCCACCGGCTGATTTCATGACGTCCAAGCCGGTAAAATCACTGAAAGACCTGAAAGGAATGGAGCTGCGGGTATCGGGCACGGGTGCAGAAGCTGTCAAGAGACTGGGCGCCATTCCGATTGCGATGCCTCAGTCGGAAACCCCGGAAGCATTGCAGAAAGGCGTGGTCAAAGGGGTAGTCTCTTCCATGGAGATACTCAAAGACTTCAACTTTGCCGCTTACACGCCCTATGCGACAGACACGAACCTCTTTGTCGTAACCTTCGCCGTGGTGATGAACAAAGAGAAGTGGAATTCATTGCCTGCCGACGTGAAGAAGGTCTTTGACGACCTCAGGCGCGAACAGGCGGAATGGACGGCCACATACGTTGACAATCACGTCAAGGAAGCCCTCAAATGGTCGAAAGAGAAATACAACCATCAGGTGCTGAACCTGCCTGCCTCCGAAAAGGCCCAGATCCCCGGCCTGGTTAAACCAATGATCGATGATTACGTCAAGAGAGTAACGGCGGCGGGGCTCAACGGAGCCCAGATCATGCAGGATCTCTACAAACTCAAAGATAAGTACGAAAAACAGTTTACCGGTAAGTAGGACAAGCCGGCGCCGGCCGATGTTGGTTCTTATCGACAGAGAAGCATGCCCGCGCCCGTCAGTGGGTTTAGTAAGTTAGAAATTGTTTTCTTGCAGAAAGCAATTTCGTTAACGTACTTATCCCGCTTACCGGGGTTAGGAGGGGGAGATGAAATATCTCGAAGCAATAAACAACTTTCTCAATAGAATTTCCATGATCCTGGGCGGCATTGCCGTGCTCGCCCTCATGCTTCTCGCTACCGGGAACGTCATCCTGAGAATATTTCATCTGCCCTTCCGGGGGACATACGAGATTGTTTCCTTCCTGGGCGCCGTCGTCATCGCCTTTGCCCTTGGCTACACCCAGAAAAACAAGGACCATATCGTGGTGGACATCTTGACCGAGAAATTTCCGAAAAAAATCCAGACCTACATTGAAGCGCTGGCGGACGTTGTCATCATGATATTTTTCGGGATCGTGTCCTGGCAGGTCTATGTCTGGGGCATGAAGATCTACGAATCCCATGAAGTATCGGAAACATTGAAGATTGTTTTTCACCCCTTCGTCTTTGCCGTATCGGTAGGGTTTGCTCTGTTATGTTTCTCCGCCTCCGTTGATTTTCTAAAAAAGCTGTCTCCCAAGGAGGAATAGGGATGGAAGGACCTATGGTCGGCGTATACGGCATTGCGATCATGTTTGCCGTTCTTTTTTTGTTCAAGATACCGGCCGGTTTCACTATGGCGTTGATCGGCTTTCTGGGCTTTGCCTATGTGACCTCGTTCAAGGCGGCATTCGGCATGGTCGGGGCCGACATGTGGAGCATTTTCTCCAACTACGGGCTCACGGTTATTCCCATGTTCATCCTCGTCGGCGAGTTCGTTCACTATGGGGGTTACAACAATGGCCTCTATCAAGCGACATATCGCTGGTTCGGCCACTACAAGGGTGGGCTGGCAATCACAACGATCATGGCCTGTGCGGCATTTTCGGCTATAAGCGGCAGCAACACCGCCACGGCAGCGACCATGAGCAAGGTGGCCATACCGGAGATGAAGAAATACAATTACCATCCCCAACTCAACGCCGGTTCCGTGGCCGCCGGCGCTACCCTCGGCGTCCTCATCCCGCCCAGCATCGTTCTCGTCGTTTACGGACTTTACACTGGACAATCGATAGGGAAGCTTTTTTTTGGCAACATCATACCGAGCGCCATCCTGACGATCGCTATTGCGGCCACCGTTTTCTTTATCTGCTGGCGGCATCCTGACTGGGGGCCTAAAGGACCCAAGAGTACCTGGAAAGAACGTTTTAAGGCCCTGCCCGACATTATCGATGTCCTTATCCTCTTTGCCATCATCATGTACGCCCTTTTCACCGGTGTAGTCACGGCAACGGAGGCAGCAGCAGCCAGTTGCACTCTCGGGCTCGCCATCTGCGTCATCAGAAGGAAGCTCTCCTGGCAAGGATTTCTCAAATCCATTGTCGATACACTCCGCATTTCCTGCCTTGTCTTCATGATTGTCGCGGGAGCCGTGATCTTTAGCCGCTTTTTGACAATAACCAGACTGCCTTACGAGGTGGCCGGATGGATCAGCGGACTTGCCTTGCCGAACTGGATGCTCCTTTGTGTGATTCTTTTATGCTACGTCGTCGGCGGCTGTGTGATGGATGCACTGGCGTTCCTGCTGGTGTCGCTGCCCATATTTTATCCCCTCGTGGTACAGCTCGGGTACGACCCGATCTGGTTCGGCCAGGTCATCACCATCGTCACGACCATGGGTTCGATCATGCCCCCGATCGGTATTTGCTGTTATATTGTTGCCGGAATGGCCCCTGATATTTCCCTGGCAACCGTGTTTCGGGGCGCCTTTTGGTACATCCCAGCTTATATCCTATCGATCATACTGCTCATGTTATTTCCTTACTGGACGGTGCTCGTCCTATCGGATCTTGTGAAGTAAAATTAAAATTATGAAACATGGAACGTTTTAATGAAATCGTAGAATCAGAAGCGGGGAGCAAATTTATTTTGCAGGGTAATGAAGCTTTTGCTCTGGGAGTGATACATGCAGGGTTTCATGCTGCAGACGGATATCCCGGCACACCAAGCACCGAAGTTATTGATAAATCGTTAAAATATGTGCAGGATTTAATTACTGTCGGCTGGTCGGTTAATGAAGCTGTGGCGGTTGGTGTTGCAATAGGTCATTCCATTGCAGGATCAGATGCTGTTGTGACCATGAAAATCCCCGGTGTTTTTCAGGCAGGTGATGCCATTACGACTTCTGCTTTTTATACAGCCGATGCAGGAGCCTTGGTTATTTATGCAGCGACCGACTATGCTCCTTCCAGTACTCAGCATGTAATTGATTCACGATATTTTTTCAGTGCATCTCGCCTGCCTGTTATTGAACCCAGAAATCATCAGGATATGTATGAAGCAGCTTGGATTGCTGCAGATATCAGCAGGAAATTCAATACACCGGTGATTGTGCTGGCCTCAGGAATTCTTGCCCATTCAGAAGGCTTGGTACTTACAAAAAAATCCAGAAAAATTGAAAGACGCCCATTGCCCGAGAAACTTCATGCGTGGATGTTAATGCCGGAAATTGCACGTCGAAATTACAACAAGGCAACGCAGGAACGTATTCCTTATATCAGCGAATGGCTTGAAACCTCTCCATTGGTTTCAGAAGAAAAAGGGAATGAAGACTGGGGAATTGTACTATGCGGAGAAAGTGATATTATCGTAAGAGAAGCCTTAAAAAATATTAACAAAAACCCTTCAATCCTTTCCCTCGGCATGACATACCCTTTGCCTAAAGAAAGAATTAAAAAATTTACATCAGGAATCAAAGGTAAGATATTTGTTTTTGAAGATGGTGATCGTTACCTTGAAAACCAGCTACGCCTTTTATCCATCCCTGTCGTTGGTAAGGAAGAGAACAGCGTGATTACCGACTGGACACCCGAAATGATTATCGGACAACTCTCAAAACATATTGATTTAAATTATAAAATTAAGAAGCAGGAATTTGCAATAAAGGCGGTCAGCAGACCTCCATCAATTTGCCCAGGTTGCCCCTACAGAACGTTTGCATTATGCATTGATAAATTAAAAAAGAAGAAAAAACTTTATGCAGTTTTTGGCGATATCGGTTGTTCAACGCTATTACATTTTCTCAACTCACTGGATACGGTCTGCTGCATGGGCGCTTCCGATTCACTGAGGCAGGGATTTGTTTTATCAAGGCCTGAGTATGCGTCTAAAACCATTAGTCTTATTGGCGATTCATGCGAATGCCATACGGGACTTGACTCGACAAGGAACGCAATTTTCAGGCATACTGCCGGGATCAAAGTGATTCTTGACAATTCAATTACTGCAATGACAGGCGGACAACCGGCTCCAAGCAGCAAAACTAATCTGGCTGGAGTTCCGAATACCTTCAGCCTGAAACGCGCTGTTGAAGCCGAAGGCGGAAGAATGGTTGTGGTGGACTCCTATAATTTAAAGGAAGTGGAGAAGGCTCTGGTTGAATCTTTGGAAGAAGCTGAAAAAGGTGTGTATACAACCATGATTCTGGAAGGGTTGTGTATTCAGGAAGTTGAAAACAAAAAGAAAATTCGTAAAATTTCCCGCAATTACGATCTGTGCAAAAGATGTTTGCGTTGCAACATTTGTCCTGGAATTGAATTTGATGCAGACAAAAAACCAAGCTTTACAAATTTTTGCACGTTTTGCGGTGGAACCACTCCTGTATGTTTGCAGTGCTGTCCTTTTGATGCAATAATATATGATGAAAATGCTACTGAAAAAACAAGTCCGCCGGTATTTGAAAAAGTAGGAGAAATAGGAATCCTGGCGACAGAAAAAGAAAAATTAGCTGACTCAATGAGATTAGCCATCAGAGGAATCGGCGGGCAAGGGAATTTATTTTTTGGCAAAGCTCTTTCTGAAGTTGTTTTAAGAACGCCTTACTCCGAATCAAACATTGTGAAGGGAGATACTCACGGAATGGCGCAACTCGGCGGACCTGTCATTTCAACATTCAGTTGTGGCTCGGTCTATTCGCCTGTATTGGCGCCTGGTTCGGTTGATGTGTTAATTGTGATGGAAATTAGTGAAGTGCTTCGCCCCGGATTTCTTGAACTTCTAAAACCAAACGGAACGATCCTGTTTAATAATTATTTAGTGTTGCCTGTTGCAATGAAAAGAGAAGATTATCCCGATGTAGATAAAATTTTCGATGCGTTAAAGGAATATCATGTGATAAAAATTGATGCCAACAAAATTGCTTATGGGCTTGGCGATATTAACGGAAAAACTGCGAATGTAGTTGTGCTTGGCTTATTGTCTTCCATTGCTCCGTTTAACAGCATTCCTGAGAATGTTTGGCTTTCAGCATTGATGGCAATTTCTCCGAATGATTATATAAAAGCGACTAACAAATTGTCATTTGAAGCAGGCAGAAAACAGAATCAATAATAAAGACCTATCGAGAGCGATAGATTACCTGCTCAACATAGGGCCGCCAGAAGCCGTCAAGGGTAATCCGGGGCGGATTTGCAATCCCGCCCCGGACCATGCCCAGCCGCTATGCCACCTTCGGCAGTCCTTTGATCTTCTCCCACGAAGCGTCCAGAGAACTCTGCGGCAGCGGTACATCCTCGATGGCGCCGGCCAGGTACTTATCGTAAGCCGACATGTCGAAATGGCCGTGTCCCGACAGATTGAACAGGATAACCCGCTCCTTTCCCTCTTCCTTGGCGCGCTGCGCCTCCACCACGACGTGCCGGATGGCGTGGGACGACTCGGGCGCGGGGATGATCCCTTCCGCCCGGGCAAAGGTGATCGCATCCTGGAAACATTCGATTTGATTATAGGCGTACGCCTCGATCAGGTTGTCCTTCTTCAACTGGCTGATGATGGGGGCCATGCCATGGTAGCGCAGGCCGCCGGCATGAATCCCCGCGGGAGCAAAGTCGTGCCCCAAGGTGTACATTGGCATCAGCGGGGTGGTGCACACCGCATCACCGAAATCATAGTGGAAGTGCCCCTTGGTCAGCGTCGGGCAGGCCGTCGGTTCAACACCGACGAACCGCACCTGTTTGCCGGCAAACTTGTCGGCCAGGAAGGGGCTGGCGATGCCGGCGAAGTTGCTGCCGCCGCCGCAGCAGCCGATCACCACGTCCGGGTAGTCCCCCGCCATCTTGAACTGCTTCTGGGCCTCCAGGCCGATGATGGTCTGATGCAGCAGCACGTGGTTGAGCACCGACCCCAGGGTGTACTTGGTGTCCTCGCGGGGGGCGGCATCCTCCACCGCCTCGGAGATGGCGATTCCCAGGGAGCCCATGCTGTTGGGATCCTGAGCCAGGATGGCCCGGCCGGCGTTGGTGGCGTTGGTGGGGCTGGGCACCACCTCGGCCCCGTAGATCTGCATCATGTTCTTGCGGTAGGGCTTCTGTTCGAAGCTGACCTTCACCATGTAGACCTTCAGCGGTATGCCGAAGATGTTGCAGGCGTAGCTCAGGGCGCTACCCCACTGGCCGGCGCCGGTCTCGGTGGTGATGCGCTTGGTGCCGGCCAGCTTGTTGTAGTATGCCTGCGCCACAGCGGTGTTGGTCTTGTGGCTTCCCGAGGGGCTCACCCCTTCATATTTGAAATAAATCTTGGCCGGCGTTCCCAATGCCTGCTCGAAGCGGCGCGCCCTGTACAGCGGCGATGGGCGCCACTGGGCATAGATCGCCAGCACCGGCTCGGGAATATCAATCCACCGCTGGGTGCTTACTTCCTGCTCGATGAGGTTCATGGGGAACAGCGGCGCGAAGTCTTGCGGCCCGGCCGGCTGCCCGGTGCCCGGATGCAGTGCCGGCGCCGGCTTGTTCGGCATGTCGGCCACAATGTTGTACCACTGGCGTGGCATGTCGCTCTCGTTTAGCTGATATTTGATAATCTGTGTCATGTTGTCTCCTCCTTTTTTTAATTGTTAAGAACTCCCCCCCTTGAGTTTTCGGGTAACAGACTATAGATAAAGGTGTTCCGGTGTGTCAAGGATATTCGACAGGATATTCGACAGCAGAACATCCGACGGCATCGCAAAACTTTTTCCCGTCGAGGGAATGAACTCTCAAATTGACTTATCCCGGCAAATAAGGCAGAAGGATCGCAGATGAATAGGCTGAAGATGAATAGGCTGAAGACAGAAGGGTGTCCTCGATGCTTCACCTTCGGTCTTCAGCCTTCAGTCAAAATACCTGAGTAGTTACAAATCATAAACATAGGGGGAGCCTGGGAGATGATGGAGAAAACGACGGCAGAAAAAATCCGCGAATTTTCAGAGCGGAAGAACCGGATCGGCGCCATGGGCGGCGAAAAGATGGTCCGAAAGCAGCAGGAGCAGGGTAAATTGACGGCCCGGGAAAGGCTCGATCTCCTTTTCGATCAGGGAACTTTTCAGGAGATCCAGCTTTTTGTCAAACATCGATCCACCCTTTTTGGCCTTGCTGAGAAGGAGATCCATGCGGATGGCGTCATCACCGGTTTCGGACGGGTCAACGGGCGGGTTGTATTCGTCGCCGCCCAGGATTTCACCAGTGCCGGAGGCAGTCTCGGGGAGATGCACGCCCAAAAAATCTGGAAGGCGATGGATATGGCCATCGAGGCGAGAAAGCCTTTCATTGCGCTGAACGATTCCGGCGGGGCGCGCATCCAGGAAGGCATCACCGCGCTGCAGGGATATGCCGGGATCTTCTACCGCAACAGCATTGCGTCCGGGTATATCCCCCAGATCTCCGCCATCATGGGACCCACGGCGGGGGGCGCCGTCTACTCGCCGGCGCTCACGGACTGGATCTTCATGGTGAAGAACAACAGCTACATGTACATTACCGGCCCCGATGTCGTGAAGGCGGTCATCGCGGAGGAGGTAAGCCACGAAGAGCTCGGCGGTCCGATGGCCCATGCCGCCAAGAGCGGGGTCTGCCATTTCGTCACGGAAAACGATCAGGAGTGCATCGGCAGCGTGAAGACCATGCTCTCCTATCTTCCCGACAGTTGTCACAGCCCCCAGCCTGTCGCACCCTGCACGGACAGCGCGGACAGAGAGTGCCCGGAGCTGGACACGGTGATCCCGGACAAGGCGTCTCGCGCATACGATATGAAGAAGATCATCGCCGCCGTGGGCGACAACCATGAAATGTTCGAGCCCCATGAATTCTGGGCAAAGAATATAGTTGTGGCCTTCATCCGGATTATGGGCAGGCCTGTCGGCGTGATCGCCAACAATCCGCGCTTCGGCGCCGGCGTCCTCGATGTGAACGCCTCGGACAAGGCCGCGCGGTTCATCCGGTTCTGCGATGCCTTCAACATCCCTCTCCTGACATTCACGGATCTCCCCGGCTACATGCCCGGCACCCAGCAGGAATGGTCCGGGATCATCCGGCATGGCGCCAAACTGCTCCACGCCTACTCCGAAGCCACGGTCACAAAGATCTCCGTCGTCGTCCGCAAGGCTTACGGCGGCGGCTACATCGCCATGTGTGCCAAGGGGTTGGGCGCCGATTATGTGATGGCCTGGCCTTCCGCGGAGATCGCCGTCATGGGGGCCGAAGGGGCGTGCAACGTCATCTATCGGCGCGAGATATCGGGGGCTGAAGATCCTGCGGCCAAGCGCGCGGAACTGGCCGCCTCCTACGAGGCGCAGTTCAACAACCCCTATTTTGCCGCCAGTCTCGGCATCGTCGATGAAATCATCCTGCCCCGCGAAACGAGGAAAAGGGTGGCCGCCGTCCTCGATGCATTTCAGGACAAGTCGGAGACGCGGCTTCCCAAGAAACATAACAATATTCCATTATAATATGGCTGGAGGCTTCATGTCCCGTTTGTCCATCGTCGAAGGTGACATCACCCGTCTGCAGGTCGACGCAATCGTGAACGCGGCGAATTCCTCTCTGCTTGGCGGCGGCGGTGTCGATGGGGCGATTCATCGTGCGGCCGGACCGGGATTGCTCGCCGAATGCCGTCGGCTTGGCGGGTGTCCGACCGGCGAGGCCCGCCTGACCGGGGGGTACTCCCTTCCGGCCCGGCACGTCATCCATACCGTCGGACCTGTCTACAAGGACGGGGAGTCCGGTGAGCCGGAGCTTCTGCGATCCTGCTATCGGGAGTCTCTGCGGTTGGCGTCTGAGGCCGGGCTCGAGTCGGTTGCTTTCCCGTGCATCTCTACCGGCGTGTACGGCTACCCAAAATCGGCTGCCTGCCAAGAGGCGATCACGGCTGTAAATCAGTGGTTGTCAGCACATGCGTTGCCGCGGTCGATTATCTTCTGCTGCTATGGCTCGCACGATGCCGGGCTGTACCGTATGCAATTGACGCGTTTCGCCTAATCGGGCAGCCTTGGTTTTTCTTCCCCAGTCCACGCGCCACCCGCCATGCAGGTCCGCACCGGGCGGTGCTTTAGGCAAAGACGGATTAAAGTCGGCAAATCGCCGCAATGGATGAAGATGCAGGGTGTCCATCCGTTCGATAAATCGGTTCGTTTTAAGGAGGGTGAACGATGACAAAGGGAAAGGCCGGCAAAGCTGTTAAAATTACGCTGATCGTCCTGTTTGCGCTGATCGTCCTCGTCTGCGGCGGCGGTTACGCGTATTATTTCTCCATCACCAGAAGTCCTCTGCCGCAAGTAGACGGCGAATTGAAAGCGCAGGGGCTGAAGGAGCGCGTGGAGGTGATCCGCGATTCCTACGGCATACCGCACATCTACGCCAAGAACCTGAGCGACCTGTTCTTCGCGCAGGGTTACGTTCAGGCCCAGGACCGCTGGTGGCAGATGGAGTTTTTCCGAAAGACCTGCGGCGGCCGCATCGAGGAACTGACCGGCAAGAAGGCCGCCCTGGTCAAATCGGATATCTACCTGCGCTCACTGGGCCTTTACAGGGTGGTCGAACAAGAGTACAGCAGCTACGCGCCCGACCAGCGCGCCGTACTGGAAGCCTTCGCCAAGGGCGTCAACGCCTATATCTCCGGCCGCTCGCCCCGGCAGCTCTCGGTTAATTACTCCATACTCGGCCTGACCGGCGTTACGTTCAGGGTGGAGCCCTGGACGCCGCTCGACTCGCTGGTCTTCTCCAAACTGTTGGCCTGGGATCTCGGCCTCTCCCGCGACCTGGAACTCGTCCGCAGCAAACTCTACGATCGGCTCGGCGCGGAGATGGCAGAGCAGTGGCTGGTGCCGGCCTGGCCGCTCGGCCGAAAATTGACCATCCTGTCGGACGAAGACATCAAGAAAACTTTCACAACAAGTTTGAATCCATACAAACATGACGCCAACCACCCGGTGTACGCCGGCAACCAGGCCAATGACGTTTCTTCAACCGATCGGAAATTGCTTCGCCGCGAGCCCCTCGCCATGACATCAAGCATTGACGACCCGGCGGCCGACCTTTCCCTGATCATCGGGCAGACAGAGGGAACCGGCAGCAACAGCTGGGTGGCCGCCGGCGGCCTGATGCAGGGCGGCAAGCCGCTGCTGGCCAATGACCCCCACCTGGGCATCCAGCAGCCCTCCATCTGGTATCAGGTCGCCCTGCACTGTCCGGACGACGGCTCGGGCCGGCCCTTCGACGTCGCCGGCTTCTCCGTCGCCTCCAGCCCGGGTGTGGTGGTCGGGCACAACAGCGATATCGCCTGGGGCGTCACCAATGTCTATCCCGACGTGAACGACCAGTACCGGATCAAGATTAACCCGACCAACCCGCTTCAATACGAGTGGAACGGCAAGTGGCGCGACATGACCGTCCGCGACGAAACCATCTCCTTCGGCGACGGCAAACCATCCGTTGCCATCAAGGTCAGGCGGACCCACCTGGGACCCATCATCAACGACCATCGATACGATCAAAAAAGTGGGGAAATGTCGGGCTATAATAATAAAGACCCGCTGGCTCTCCACTGGACGGCGCTGGAGCCGGGCAGCATCGCCTTGGCCGTCTTCGGGCTGAACAAGGCAAAGAACTGGAACGATTTCCGCGCCGCGCTTCAATACTGGGACACCCCCTCGCAGAGCGTGATCTATGCCGACCGGCAGGGCAACATCGGCTACCAGATGCCGGGCAGAATACCCATACGCGTTAAAAACCATACCGGCCAAGTGCCCACACCGGGTTGGACCGACGAATACGAGTGGAAGGGCTACGTTCCCTACGACCTGCTGCCGCGCCTGTACAACCCGGCGCGCAATTACATCGTGGCCGCCAACCAGGAGGTCGCCCCGCCGGATTACTTCGCCATGCTGAACAAGAAGCTCGGGCCTAACGTCAACGCCCACTTCGGCAGCAAGTTCAATAAATGGGTCTATGGTTATCGCAGCCAGAGGATTGACGAGTTGGTGAAGCAGTTCGCGCCGAATACGGTGGCGACTTACCAAACCATGCAGGGCGACAGCAAGAGCATCCCGGCCGATGAGATACTGCCGGCGCTGGCCAATCTCAAGTTCAGCGACCCCGCGCTGTCGGACGCGCGCGACTGGCTGCTCCAGTGGGACCGCTTCAGCGGCGAGGATAGCTCCCAGGCCGCGCTCTTCAATGGGTTTATCATGCGTTTGATGAAAAACACCTTCCAGGCCAAACTGGAGGGCATCGCCAAATCCGACGGCGTGGACAAGGAACTGTGGGCCGTCACCCTGCTGATGCAGAAACCGGACGACCCCTGGTGGGACGACCCAACCACCAAGGACAAGAGGGAGACGCGTGATGAGGTTCTGGTCCGCTCCTTCGAGGAGGGCTACGCCGCAACCGTGGCCGCGCTGGGCAAGGACCGCAGCCGGTGGAAGTGGGGGGTGCTGCACAAGGCGACCTTCGTCAGCAACCCGCTCGGCGCCAGCGGCATCGGACCGATCGAGTCTCTGGTCAACCGGGGCCCGGTGCCCACCGGCGGCAGCACCGAGTGCGTCAACAACAATATGTGGTACGCCAGCAACGGCAATTTCAGCGTGCGCCTGATCCCTTCTATGCGTATGATCGTTGACCTGGGCGATTTCGATAAGAGCGTGGCCGTCAATTCCACAGGCAACAGCGGCCACCCGGGCAGCCCCGGCTATGGCAACCAGATCTTACCCTGGGCCAGGGTCCAGTACCACCCCATGCTCTGGAGCAGACAGCAGGTGGAAGCACGCGCCAGCCACAGGCTCTTCCTGAACCCGTAACAAACGGCCGGGTATGCGATGGTAGAAGCCGGCGCTCCGGCATATCCCCTAAAAAACAGGAGGCTTCCATGACCGAACCCACGAGAGGTTAGAAAAGGAAGCGCTCTTGACCAACAAAGAACTTTCCCATAAGCTGTTGTAACTGGGGAGAAAAATAGAAAAGAACGATGAGGAGATCCATCTCATTTTCAGCGCCAAACGTGAACTGATGGCACTGCAGGTCAAGCGCACCGGACGGCTTTGACGGGAGGCCCCATAAGGAGGGCACTATGGAAACCAAAATCGCAATTTTTCGCGGCAAGGGTATACGAAAGACACTTCATAATGACGAGTGGTGGTTTTCCGTTATTGATGTTGTGGAAGCTTTGACGGATAGTGTAAATCCTCGCGATTACTGGTTTAAAATGAAAACACGGGTTAAGAGCGATG
>JAHIMW010000051.1 GCA_018896355.1 Pseudomonadota bacterium | reverse complement strand
GCCCCACATGAATCAGACGGTCCATGACATCGAGGCCGTGCTGAAGAAAATCGCCCCCGACTTCATTTTCGTCCACTATGAGGATGACACCCACCAGGATCATCAGGCCCTGGCCAAAGCGACAATTTCCGCGACACGCTACGTCCGGAACGTCCTTTTCTACGAAGGGCCGACAACCCAGAATTTTTCCCCCACCATCTACGTGGACATCAAGGAAACCATCGAAGCGAAAATCGCCATGCTCCTGGCGCACCATTCCCAGGTGCAGAAGACCAACATCGAGGGGCTGGCCATCACGGATATCGTCCGTTCCACCGCCGTCTTTCGCGGCATCCAGGGACGGGTGCAGTTTGCGGAGGCCTTTTTGCCGTTGCGTCTGTTCATCAATGTTTCTCAGCATATGTAAGGGGTTGTGCTTTCATGCAGATGATACCCCATTCCCGGCCCACGATCGATCACGAAGAGGTCGCCGCCGTCACTGCCGTCCTCGAGTCCGGACAGCTTGATCAAGGAGAACAGGTCCTTGATTTTGAGCAGTCGCTGGCCTCGCTGATCGGCGTCGGCGGGGCCGTGGCGGTCAGTTCCGGCACCGCCGCCCTGCACCTAAGCCTGCTGGCCCTGGAAATCGGCGAGGGGGATGAGGTCGTGATCCCCAGTTTTGTCTGCCCGGCTCTCTTGAACGCAATCCGCTATGTTCGCGCCGTCCCGGTCCTGGCCGATATCGACCGGGAAACCTTTAACATCGATGTCCGGGATCTCAAGCGTCGCGTAACGAGAAAGACGAAGGCCGTCATCGTCCCACATATGTTTGGACTGCCGGCGGATATCCGGGAGATTGTTGCGTTCGGAGTCCCCGTCATAGAGGATTGCGCCCAGGCCCTGAGAAGCAGTTATGAAGGTGCGCCCAGCGGGAGCTTCGGCGCGTTGTCCGTTTTTTCCTTCTATGCGACCAAGGTCATCTGCACCGGCGAAGGGGGCATGGTTGCGGCAAATAATAGGCAGTTATTGGATAGAATTCGTGATCTTCGTGATTACGACGAAAAGGCCGATGATCGCCTGCGCTACAACTACAAGCTGACGGATCTACAGGCGGCCCTGGGCCTGGCGCAGCTCCGGAAACTCCCGGCCCTGATCGGGCGCCGCCGGGCACTCGCTCGACAATACGATGAATTTCTTCGAGAAAACCTCCTGCCTGCGCCTGCCTGTCCTCCGGATCGCGACCATATCTATTACCGTTACGTCATCCGGACAAAACAGGTCGCCGAGCTTCTCGCAGCCGGCGGCGAGGCGGGCATCGCTTATCGGCGACCGGTCTTCAAACCCCTCCACCATTACCTCGGAATAACCGGTTACCCCCAGACCGAAGCGGCCTTCATCGAGACCGTTTCTTTGCCTATCTATCCTTCTCTTCATGACGAGGAGATTAAAACCATCCTCCAGCATGCCCAGCCCTTTCTGATGAGGTGACCCGGATGTTTCCCAAGGAAAACAGGAGAAGATTTTCTTTGTTCAGGGTGTTCTGGGGGGTGGCGTGTCTCCTTTTCATCGCCTTGGTGACGCCCGCCATTCGTCAACTCTTCTTCGAACACTTAGGCCGCTGGCTTTATATTCTCCTTTTTGCCTTTTCCACATCCGCCCTGCTCACACCGCTCATGATCTTCATCGCCGTCCGGGCCGGTATCGTCGACAACCCCGGCGGCCGTAAGATCCACACCCGGGTCACCCCCCTGCTCGGCGGCGTCGCCGTGACCATCTCCTTTATCTCCGCACTCCTGGCCAACATGATCCTCGATGCCCGGGACGTCGTCCTGATTGCCGGAGGCACGGTCATAGCGGCTGTCAGTCTTGTCGATGACTGGAAGAATATTCCGGCGCGTTACAAACTCTTGATCCAGGTCTGTGTCGTCATCGTCCTGATCCGTTCCGGGATCATCCTCGATCTTTTTCCGGTCCATACGACCTGGGGCTATCTCCTCAACGCCGCCCTCTCCATCATCTGGATCGTGGGTCTGACCAACGCCATGAACTTCATCGACGGGATGGACGGCCTGGCCGCCGGCGTAAGCGCGATCATATCCCTCTTCCTTGGGATCGTGGCCTTCCAGACCGGTCAGTCTTTCATGGGATGGATCGCCATCGCCATGCTGGGAAGCTGCCTCGGGTTTTTCCCGTTCAATTTCGGCTTTCGCAGACAGGCGGCCATCTTCCTGGGTGACGCGGGGAGCGCCTTCATCGGATTTGTCCTTTCGGCCCTCGCCATCAAGGCCTCCTGGGCGGACAACAACCCCATCGTCTCTTTCGCCACCCCCATCCTCATCTTCTGGGTGCTGATCTACGACATGGCCTATATCAGCCTGGAGCGCATCATCACCGGCAAGGTGAAAAGCTTCCAGGACTGGATCGATTATGTGGGAACCGATCATATCCATCACCGGCTCCTGGTTATTTTCGGCGACCGAAAAAAAGTGGTCTTTTTCATCTTCTTTCTCTGCGCCACCCTCGGCATCAGCGCCATCACCTTGCGGGGCGCCAGTACAAGCGACGGAATCCTGACCGTTGTGCAGGCCTTCCTGATCACCATCATCGTTTCCATTCTCGAATATTCCGGCCGGAATCACACGAAATGAACCCATATCCAAAGTGCTTTGAAAGCCGATACTCCCGGTCATCACATGCGGAGACCTTGAATTTCTGCCCTTCCTGTCATTGCGAGAGCTTCAGCCCGAAGCAATCTCATCCATGCAACAACTTATGGGATTGCTTCATCGGCCTTTGGCCTCCTCGCAATGACCAAAGGCGCGTTTTTCAAAGATCTCATGAGGCGGTTCCATGCTGAAGGTTAAACAGTTTCGTTACGGCGCCGACAATCTCGGGTATCTGGTTTACGGAACGGAAAACGGGATGGCCGTTGACGGCGGCGCGACGGACGCGATCCTCACCTTTCTCGGGGAGCATCAGCTAACGCTGAAGTATGTCGCCAACACCCATGACCACCAGGATCACACAAGCGGCAATGATGCGCTGCTTGCGGCTGCGAACGCCCGCCTCCTGAGCGGGGCGGATCTGCCGGACGGCGGCCGGATTGCGCTGGACGGGGGCAAGATCCGGATCATCCACACCCCCGGCCACACTGAGGACTCGCTTTCTTTCCATATCGATAAGACCCTGCTCGGGGGCGACACCCTCTTCAACGGGACGATCGGGAACTGCTTCTCGGGCGATATCGAAGGCTTCTACCATTCCATCCGGAAACTGATGGAGCTTCCCGACGAGACCGTCGTCTACGCCGGACACGATTACGTGAAAGCATCGATGGCCTTTGCAAGGCGTCTTGAACCGGGAAACCGGGCTATCGGCGCCTTCCTCCGGGCTTACGATCCGAAGCACGTCTTCTCCAAGCTGGCCGACGAGAGAAAGATCAACCCCTACCTCCGTTTCAACGAGCCGGCCATCGTCAACCTGCTCGGGAAGCTGCGCCTTCCCCGGGAAACGGAGTGGGAACGCTGGCACTCTCTGATGAGCATCGAGTGATTGGGGTCAGGTCTTGAAATTTAGCGTTTCCCCGGAAAACGCTAAATTTCAAGACATGACGAGACCTTTGCGAGACCTTTGAATT
>JAHIMW010000050.1 GCA_018896355.1 Pseudomonadota bacterium | reverse complement strand
TGGAGGAGGCCTACAACGCCCTC
Source organism: Pseudomonadota bacterium (assembly GCA_018896355.1). GTDB lineage: Bacteria > Desulfobacterota > Syntrophia > Syntrophales > UBA5619 > UBA5619. The sequence continues at coordinate 11,308 of JAHIMW010000050.1, read as the reverse complement.
GTCGACTTGACCATGACACTGGCGCAATTGGGCAAGAGCTCCAGTTTCATCATTCCGATTCTGAATGCATCTTCCTACCTCGACATCTTCGGGGATCTGCTGGTCGGCCATTTCCTCCTCCAGTCCGCGGCCCTTGCACAGGAGAAATTGAAGGCGATCTATGCGGAAAAGGGCGCCGAGGAATCCAAGGGGATGCAACGGGCGCTGGTTCATGAGAATGCGGATGTCGCCTACTACGCCGGCAAGATAGCCGCGGCCAAGTTCTTCGCCGTGGAGGTCCTCTGTACCGTGAAGGCGAGGTGCGAGGCCATCAAATCCGGGGAGAAGATCCCGATCGAGATGGCCGATGAATCCTTTACCTGTTAGGGGTGAGGGGTGAGGGGTGAGGGTTTTACTGCGTACACCTTACATTTTTCTCCTCACGCCTTACGCTGACCCGTTCGCAGACCAACAAGAGGAGGAAGGTTATGTCATACGAAATCAAGAAAGCAGCCGTTCTGGGTGCGGGGGTTATGGGCGCCACCATCGCTGCCCATCTGACCAATGCGGGGATCGAGTGCGTCCTGCTGGACATTATTCCTTTCGAACTGACCGATGCGGACAAGGCGCAGGGGCTGACCGAAAAAAGCCCGGCCTGGCGGAACCGGTTCGCGGCAAACGGGCTGGCCGGCGTGTTGAAATCAAAGCCCGCCGGCTTTTTTACCAAAAAGAACGCATCCATGATCCGGACCGGCAATTTCGAGGACAACCTGGGCTGGCTTGCCGATGCGGACTGGGTGATCGAGGTCGTCATCGAGAACCTGAAGATCAAGCAGGAGCTTTTCACAAAGGTCGAAAAGGTGGTCAGGCCGGATTGCATCGTGACCACGAATACCTCCGGCATTCCTATCCGGGACATCTCCGCCAATTTCGGGGCGAAACTGAAGGAGCATTTCCTCGGAACGCATTTCTTCAATCCTCCCCGATACATGAAGCTTCTGGAGGTGATCCCCGGGAAGGAAACACGGCCCGAAGTCGTCACATTCATCACAACATTCTGCGAGCAGGTCCTGGGGAAGGGCGTCGTCATCTGCAAGGACGTTCCGAATTTCATCGGCAACCGGATCGGCTCGTTCGACATCTCCAACGCGATCCATCTGATGCTGGAAAAGAAGCTGAAAATCGAAGAGCTGGACGCGATCATCGGAAAGGCTCTCGGGCGGCCCGGTTCCGCCATCTTCGGAACACTCGATCTGGTGGGCCTGGATACCGGTGCGCATGTGACGAAGAACCTTTATGAGGCGGTTCCGGACGATGAGATGCGGGAGATGTTCGTTCAATCCGAGTTTATGAACAGGATGATCGAACGCAACTGGCTCGGCAACAAGACCAAACAGGGCTTCTACAAAAAGGAGAAGGATGCGAAAGGCAAAACGGTCAAATGGGTAATCGACTATAGCACCATGGAGTATGCACCGGCCGGGAAGCCCCGATTTGCATCCGTCTCCGATGCCCGCAAGAAGGCCGATGACGGCGCCGCCGCCACGCTGAAGATCATGTTCAACGGGAGCGATGTGGCCGCCGAACTGACCCGGGAATACCTCTGCAACAATTTCATCTACGCGGCGAACCGTGTTCCGGAGATCTGCGATACCATCGTCGGCATCGATAACGCGATGAAATGGGGCTACAACCACCAGCTCGGCCCTTTCGAGACCTGGGACGCGGTCGGCGTGCGCGATGCGGTCGAGGTGATGAAGAAGCTCAAGAAGAAGCTCCCGAAGAAGATCGAAGAGATGCTGAAGAAGGGCTGCGAATCCTTCTATCAGAAGAAAGAGGACGGCCTCTATTTCTATGATTTTGAGAAGAGGGATTACCTGAAGCTGGAAGCGAACCCAAGGATCATCCTGCTGCCCGATCTGAAGGCGCAAAAAAAGGTGGTCCGCAAAAACGCCAGCGCGACACTGGTCGATATCGGCGACGGGGTGGCCTGCCTGGAATTCCATACGAAGATGAACGCCGTCGACGACGGGATGGTCGAGATGCTCTTGGAGAGTTGCGATATTGTGGAGAAGGATTTCGTCGGGATGGTCGTCGGAAACCATGGAACGAACTTCTCGGCCGGGGCGAACATCTTCAAGGTCCTTCTTGGCGTCCAGAAGGGGGACTGGGATATCCTGGAGAAATTGATAGGCGCCTTCCAGTCGGCCAACATGCGGATGAAGTACCTCTCCAAGCCGGTTGTTTCCGCCCCGGCGGGCATGGCTCTCGGCGGCGGCTGCGAGATGGCGATGCACACGGCGAAGTGCCAGCCCTGCGGCGAAACATATATCGGTCTCGTCGAAGTCGGCGTCGGGGTCATTCCGGCGGGGGGAGGTTGCAAGGAACTGATGGTCCGAATGACGGAAGGTCTTCCCGAAGGCGTGGTCGATGCCGGTCTGAATCTGCAGCAGCTCTATGCCAAGGCCTTCGAAAACATCGCCACCGCGAAGGTGGCGACGAGCGCCGTCGAGGGGATGGAACTCGGATACATCCGGAAGACCGAAAACATCAGTCTGGCCAGGGATCAGCAGCTCTGGGACGCGAAACAGGTCGTCCTGGGTCTATCGAAATTCTACAAGAAACCGAGACCGGTCCTGATTCCGGTGATGGGAGAAAATTTCCGCGGGATGGCCGAGGCAATCCTCTACAACATGCGCCAGGGCAATTACGCGTCTGACTACGACGTTCATGTCGCCCGGAAGGTCGCCTACATCCTGTCCGGCGGGGATTGCGCGGAGGGGACGCTGGTGACGGAAGAGGAGATCCTCGCGCTGGAACGGGAGGCCTTCCTGAGTCTCTGCGGTGAGAAGAGGACGCAGGACAGGATCATGTTCATGCTCAACACCGGGAAACCGTTGCGCAATTAACCCCCATGCCGGGTTTGGCACAACGAAGGATCAATCACCCCCACCCCTTGCTCCCCCGTCGAGGGGGAGGAAGAGTATCAATCAATTCCCTCCCCCTGGCGGGGAGGGATACAGGGAGGGGGGCAGTGTCATGCAATCAGAGGCCGAGGGCCATAGAAAAGGAGGAATACGATGAGCGATGCGGTCATTGTTGAAGCGGTGAGAAGTCCTGGCGGACGTTATAAGCGCGGTGGTCTTGCCGCCACGAGAGGGGACGAAATCGGGATCCAGGTGCTGAAGGGCCTTCTGACGCGGGTTCCTCAGCTCAAACCGGAAGATGTGGACGATGTGATTGTCGGTTGTTCCTTTCCGGAAGGGGAACAGGGGATGAACTACGGCCGGATCCTGGCCATGGGCGCCGGCCTGCCCATTACGACATCGGGCATGACGGTCAACCGTTTCTGCTCTTCCGGCCTGCAGGCGATCGCAGACGCGACGGCAAAAATCCGGGCGGGCTGGTCCGAGGTGATGATTGCCGGAGGTTGCGAAACGATGTCCCACATCCCGATGGGAGGGGGCATTTTCCGGCCCGGACCCGACTGGGCCTTTGACGGGAGCATGCCGGTCGTCTATGTCTCCATGGGGGTGACGGCCGAGAATGTGGCCGCCGACTACAAGATTTCGCGGGAAGATATGGACAAGTTCGGTCTGGAGAGCAACCGTCGGGCTTATGAGGCGATCAAGGCGGGAAAGTTCAAGGAGGAGATTATCCCGGTCACCTCCTACAAATACAAGGTCAACAAGAACGGAAAGCGGGTAAGGGAAAAGTTTGTCTTCGATGCGGACGACGGCGTCCGCTGGCCGGCAAAACTGGAGGAGATTGCCAAGCTGAAGTCCCCCTTCAAGCAGGGGGGGAACGTCACGGCCGCCAACTCCTCCCAGATGACGGACGGCGCCGCTTTCTGCCTGCTGATGACGGCGGAGAAGGCGAAGGCCATCGGTGTGAAACCGATTGCCAGGCTCGCCTACTTTGCCGTGGCGGGATGCAGGCCGGAGGAGATGGGGGTCGGGCCGGCCTATGCGATTCCGAAGGTCCTCAAGATGGCGGGACTCATGACGAAGGATATCGACCTCTTCGAGATCAACGAGGCGTTCGCATCCCAGGCCCTCTATTCGATTCGGGCAATCGGGATCGAGGACCGTCTGAAGGCCGGCGATATCAATCCCAACGGCGGGGCGATCGCCCTCGGTCACCCGCTGGGATGCACGGGCGCAAAACTGACGGCCCAACTGCTGCACGAAATGAAGCGGCGGAAGGCGAAAAGGGGTATTGTTTCGATGTGTATCGGCGGCGGCATGGGTGCGGCGGGAATCTATGAGATGCTGTAAACCATATGATTTTCATCGAGCAGGTTGATGAATTTTCACTTGAAAAGGGGATTCCTTTAGGATATACGATACGCCACTTGGGCGGTTAACTCAGCGGGAGAGTGCTACCTTCACACGGTAGAAGTCACTGGTTCAATCCCAGTACCGCCTACCATGAAAATCAAGGGGGGTTGCGGTTGAAGCCGTAACCCCTTTTTTTAAGTCATTCCCGCGGTTGATTCGGTCATGCGGAAGAGCGACTGAAGGCGATGGGCGGACCGGCCTCCGATTTACAGCCCGAGGTAGGTTTTGCGCAGAACCTCATCTTCAATCAGTTGTTGGCCGGTTCCCTGCGCGATAATCTTTCCCGAGGATAGGACGTAATTGCGACAGGACATTTTAAAGACCAGACTGACCTCCTGTTCGACCAGCAGGATGGTTATCCCCAGACGGTTGATCTCGGAAATTTTTTCAAAAACCTCCTGACGTAACCGGGGGGCGAGGCCCGTCGACGGTTCGTCGATGCATAAGAGTTTCGGTTCGGACATGAAGGCCCGGCCGATGGCCAGCATCTGTTGTTCTCCTCCCGAAAGGGTGCCGGCGATTTGCGGGGAGCGCTGCTTGAGCACCGGAAACAGTTCATAGACCTTGTCCAGCGTTTCCCGGCTTTTTTTTGGATCCTTCTGCAGATAGGCGCCGGCCAGCAGATTATCCAGGACGGTCATTTCCCGAAACGGTCGTCGCCGTTCGGGGCAGAGAACAAGCCCCCTCCGGACGATTTCATGGGCCGGGATCTGATCGATGCGCTCGCCGTTGAAGGTCACCGTTCCTTCGAGGAAGATATCGCCGGAAGTGGACCGGCGCTTGATCTCCCTTTCCCAGGCGACCAGGCCGCTGATGGCCCGGAGCGTCGTGGATTTGCCGGCCCCGTTCGGCCCGACCAGGCTGACCAGCTCGCCGGTGTCGACGCACAGGCTCAGATCGTTGATGAGAACGGCCTTTTCATAACGAACGGTTAAATGGGCGATTTCCAAGAGCACGGTTATTGTCCTCCCCCCTGACCCAGATAGGCCTCGATGACCGCCGGGTTGTTCACCACATCGTCGGGCTTTCCTTCGGCAAGAAGGGTCCCGAAATTGAGGACGATGATGCGATCGACGATCTTCATCAACTGCTGCAGCTTGTGTTCCACGATGATCATCGCCGGTCCTTCGCTGTGCAGGCGGCCGAAGCGCCCGCCCTTGTGAAGCCGCCGGATCGATTTGGCCATCAAATCCGTCTCTGCCGGGCTGAGCCCGCCGAAAGGTTCGTCCAGAAGGAGCAGATCGGGCTCCGTGGCTATGGCCCGGGCTACCTCCAGCCTTTTCAGATCGCCCTGGGACAGTGTGGACGCCTTCTCCAGCGCCATATCGGATATACCCGCAAATTCAAGGGCATCCATGGCTTTGGATTCGACGACCTTTACCCACTCCCCTCGCCTCATCGACCGGGGGGAGAGGCAGGAGACCATGACGTTGGCAATGATGGGCAGCCGGCGAAACGGCCTCATGTTCTGAAATGTGCAGGCGACGCCCATGTTGACGATATCCCAGGTCTTAAGACCGACGAGTTGCTTACCCTGAAAACGGACGCTTCCGGAATCCGGCTTCAGTATCCCGGTGATCAGGCGCAGCAACGTGGTCTTTCCGGCTCCGTTGGGACCGATCAGGCCCAGGATCTCCTTATTCTCCATCCGAAACTGGATGTTGTCAACGGCCCGCAGGCCTCCGAAACTCTTGGTCAGCGCCTCTACTTCCAGGAAAGGTACGGCCATATCAGCACTCCTCACCCTCTTCCCGCAACTCCCGTCGGGAGACCTTGCCCACATCGGTTTTGGGCAGCTCGCCGCGGAACTCGACAATCTTGGGGACCTTGTAGTAGGCCAGTTTCTCTTTGCAGAAGCGGATGATCTCCTCTTCCGATATTTTTCCCCTGGCCTCGCCTTCCAGGACCACATAGGCCTTGATCAGGTTGCCGACCGTGGGATCCGGCACGCCGACGACGCCAGCGGCCTTGATCTGCGGGTGCTGGTAGAGGACTTCCTCCACATGCCTTGCGAAGACCGAATACCCCTTGTATTTTATCAGGTCGCGCTTGCGGTCGAAGAAATGGAAATAGCCGTCTTCGTCCATGCTGACAAGGTCTCCAGTCCGCATCCACTGCTCCCCATCGATATCCATCATGATCTCCTGGGTGCTCTCCGGCCTTTTCCAGTAGCCCTGCATGATGTTGGGTCCGGACAAGATCATTTCGCCAACCTCTCCCACCGGGATAAATTCCGGCCCATCCGGGTCGATGATGGCGGCTTTGACATTCGGAATGGGCACCCCGAAAAAACCCTTTTTGCGCCGGTTCAGGGGGGTGCTGTGGCTGACGGCCGTGGTTTCCGTCATCCCGTAACCCTCGTAGATTATAGATCCGGTGCGCTTTTCCCACGCGTCGATGGTCGATTCGTGCAGGGTGTCCGCCCCGCAGACGATCAGTTTGAGCCGTTTCCAGTTGACACGGTAGGTCTTCTCGTACTCCTTGAGATATTCAAACAGGGTCGGAACGCCATAGAATCCGGAGGCCTGGTAGCGCTCCATGGCCGACAGAATCTCATCGATATCCGGCGTGGTGAACAGGACCAGTGTCGCCCCCTGGGCCAGTCCGCCCATCATGACCACCACCTGGCCGTAAATGTGAAAAAAGGGCAGGAAGGCCATGACCACCTCTTTTCCCTCCTCGAAGATGGGCCAGAAGGCCAATACCTGCCCCTGAAGGGCGACCATATTGCGATGGGTGAGCATGGCCGCCTTGGGGAGCCCGGTCGTGCCCCCGGTGTAGGGCAGAACCGCCAGGTCGTTCCGCGGGTCGATGGCGACAGCGGGTGGGGCACCGGAAGATTTCTTCAGCAGCTCCTGAAAGGAATAAAGCCCCCGTTCTTTGATCTCATCAGCGGAAAGGGTTGGTTTCCCGCCGTAGGCCTTGGCCTTGGCGCTCTTTCCGAACCACTTCTTCAGGGCGGGAAGGTATTCGTCGATGCTGGTCAAAATCACCCGCTCCGGATGGACCCCGGCCTTTTCCAGGTTGTCATAGAGGATGTCTTGGCAGACAACGGTTCCGGCCTCGCTGTCCTCGATCTGGTGTTTCACTTCGATGCTGGTATAGACCGGACTGATCGGCGTGACCTTGGCGCCCAGCCGGAGGGTGGCGAAATAGGCAATCACATACTGGGGGCTGTTTAACAGATACAGGGCTACCGTATCCCCTTTTTTCACCCCCAAATCGGCCAGGGCCGCAGCCAGGCGATCGACCAGCCCCTTGAGCTCCCGATAGGTTATCGTTTTGCCGTAAAAAATCAGGGCGGCCTTGCTTCCGTATTTCTCCACCACGCCGTCGAAGAGTTCCGGCACGGAGATATCGGGGATATCAATTTCGGCCGGAACGCCTTCCGAGTAGAATTTCAACCAGGGCTTGGATAGATAGAGATCTTTAGGGTTCATATCAAATCCTTTCAATCGAGAACCGCGGTACAAATGCGGCATGTTTTCCGGGTGGCCACATTTCGGATCTTGCAGCGGGGGCACTCCTTTTCAATCTTGTCCCTCACCCACGGTATCAGCCCTTCCGGCATGTACAACAGGATCAGCAAGACGACAACGGCAAAGATCAGCATGCGGTACTCAGGCCAGAAGCGGACAAATTCCAGCAGCGGGAAAAGGATGAATACCGCTGCGATGGGGCCGTAGATCGTCGCGATCCCTCCGAACACCGCCCAGATAACCACAGTAAAAGACATGGAGACCTCCAGCGTGGAGGGCCCCGCGATCCTCATGTAGTGGGCGTAGAGGCCGCCGGCGATGCCGGCAAAAAAACCGCTCAGGCAAAAGGCCATCAGCTTGTAGCGGGTGGTGTTGATGCCGGAGGCCTTCACGGCCAATTCATCCTCGCGAATCGCATGAAAAATGATGCCCGTATGGGAATCGGTGATTTTCCACATGATGGTACACAGAACGAGCATGGTCACGACGTAAATGTAATAGTTGCCGATCATGGAGTTGGAGATGCGCTGCAGACCGGAAATGCCCAGTTCGCCGCCCGTGATATCCGGCAGCGCAAAAACAATGCCCATCAAAATAATCGGGAAGGCCATCGTCGTCAGGGCCAGATAGGTGTGCTTCAACCGGAGACAGGGAATCCCGACGAGAAGGCCGGTCAGGACCGCGGCTACGGCGGCCAGCGGCACGCACACCCAGGGGGGAATCTGCAGATGGACATTCAGCATGGCGGATGCGTAGGCCCCGACGCCGAAGAAAAGGGCGTGGCCGAAGTTCATCTGACCGGTGAATCCGGACAACAGGTCCCAACTGGCAGCCAGGATCGCAAAGATGCTGGTCAAAACAATAATGCGAATCAGATAAGGATCCTGACTGATGAGCGGCATTCCGAGGAGCACCAGAAAGAAAAGGGCGACAATGACGCGGCTCGGGAGGACCAGGACCTCTCCGCGCACGACCGTATAAAACCTCTTCAAATATAACCCGGCAGCGACCATGGTCACCTCTCTTCCTCAAAGGAGATACCGAAAAGACCCTCGGGCCGAAGCAGAAGGACCAGGATCATGATGGTCAACGCGACGGATCCTTTCAGGAAAGCCCCCTTCGGGATCATAAAAACCACCAGGGCTTCGGTGAAGCCCAGGATAAAGGCCGCGACGAAACTTCCCTTGATGCTGCCTAAGCCCCCCAGGACGACAACGGCCATCATGATGATCAGCGGTTCCATCCACATGAAGGGGCTCAGAACGGTCAAAGGCGCAAGCACCGCCCCGGTAAATCCGGCGAGCGCAACGGAGATGCCCATCGTGATCATCGCAAGCCGGCTGTCGTTCATCCCCATCAGATTGGCCACCTCCCGGTCCTCGGCCGTGGAACGGATCGCCAGGCCCAATTTTGTCTTCATCAACAAGAACCAGAGGAGGGCCAGCACCACCAGAACGACGCCAAAGGTCAGCACCTGTTGATAGAAGACCTTGACCCCTGTCACGATGAAATACCCCTCAATCAGGGCAGATACGGTCCGGTAGTCTCCGGTGTAGATCAGCATGACCGCTTCCTGAAAGATCATGGCCAGCGCGATCGTGGCGATCAGAACCGCGGCCTCGTGTTCGCGGATCGGGTCAATGAGGAACTTGTAGGCCAGCAGGCCTAAAACGGTGACGACCACAACCGCGATCATCATCCCAGCGATGGGATTGAGCCCGAATTTGCCGGTTAGGCTGAAGATGCAATAAGCGGCGACCATGTAGAAGGCGGTGTGGGCGATGTTGACGATGCGGGCCACCCCGAAGATCAGCGAGAAGCTGATGGCCAGCAGGGCCAGCATGCTGCCGGTAATGAGACCGGTGATGATAATATTCATAACGCCTCAGAAGAGTTCATCGATCGACAGATAAGGGATAACCGTTCTTCCCATCCCTCCCCGCAGCACGGGGAGGGATGGGGCTATCAAAAACGGATTGTCTGCTATTTTTTCATCCAGGGGGGCAGTTTAAGGGGGACCATCCCTTTATAGGTGATCTCGGGCGCCCCCGGGGCGGCCTTCCACTTGTTGGGCCAGACGGCGACCAATTTGCCGTCCTGCCACTGGACCCCCAGGCTGGTCAGGTACCCCGGCCCCCAGGTCAAATCATGGGTCGGGCGGCCCTGGGCATCCTTTTCATATTTGACTTTTCCGCCGGATGTAAGGTACTCGCGGTTTTCCAGGTGGGCGACGATCTTGTCGGCATCCAGACTCCCTACGGCTTCGATGGAGGGGACCAGACCGTAGCTAATCGCGGAATAGGTGTCGGCCGTGTAGGTGGGGGTCTCGCCAAACCGTTTGATGTAGGTGTCTACAAACGGTTTTGTCAGTTCATTCATTTCGATCCCCCGGGCATAGGTGTTCATCGTAAAGACATAATTCCCCATCCCTTTGGTGGCCTCCCAGAAGCCGTCTTTTTGGGCCTCCACGTTGATGCCCACCTGAACGGCCGGGATCTTGAGTTCCCCGGCCTGCCGGGCAAAGGTAATCCCCACCGAGGCAGAAAAAATGGTAAAGATCAGATTGGCCTCGCTCTTCTGAATGGCCGAAAGTTCCGCCGTGACGTCCGTCGCCTTGTCGGAAGGTTGCCAGATACCGACCAGCTCAAATCCCATTTTGGGGATTGTGGCTTCGGCTGCCTTGACCATGCCCTCTGTCCAGGTAGCTTTTTCTGCCACAATGGCGCATTTAACGGGAACCTTCAATTCGTTCTTGATCGCCGCTCCTGCCAGACCCAGATGGGCAAAACTGGTCGCGACCAGATAACGTTCATTGAAGGGAGAACCCCGGAACCAGTATTTGTAGCGGTTGTAATCCTTAGCCACCCGATCACAGATGGATTTCGTGGCAGCCCCGACCCCGATAAAGATTTTCTTGTAGTCCATCGCGATGTCCTGCATCGCCAGAACGGCCTCGGTTCGGAACCCGCCGACGACAAAATCTACTTTGTCCAGAGTCATTAACCGCTCCATCGCATTGGTGGCATCGGTCGGGTTTATGAATTCGTTGGAGTCTGCCTTCACCAACTCAATTTTCATTTTTTCCTTGCCGACCTGAACGCCCCCCTTGGCATTGATCTCCTCGGCGGCCATCATCGCGCCGTTCCAATGGCCCTTGCCCTGGACAAAATTCATCGGGCCGATGACGCCGATCTTGATCGTCCGTCCCCAGGCGGGAACACTCATGAATATCACCAGGCACAAGGTAACGAAAAAGCTCCATCCAAAGGTTACTCTCTTCATCGTCCTTTACTCCTTTCCATGCTGTGGTTGGTGTTGGATATGCCGTGAAACTTTTCTTTCGGGAAACAATCGATCACGTGAAAAAAAGACCGATTTTCCCATAAATGTTCATACCTGAGGTAATTGCAAAAGTACCAATAAATCCCCTCCCCCCTGGCGGGGGAGGTTCAGGGTGGGGGGGGAGCTTGCCGTAAAATCTGCATGTTCCGCTTCACCCACCCCCTAACC